>NZ_VRVD01000955.1:0-1294 GCF_008040015.1 Methylobacterium sp. WL18
TTCCTGCAAGGAGCCGCGGAGGCCGCCCCGCCGGCGCCCGGGGCGGCCGCTTGACCACGATCCTGGCCATCTCGAACCGGAAGGGCGGCAGCGGCAAGTCGACGACCTCGGTCAACCTGGCCGCGGAATGCGGTGCCCGCGGCCGGCGCACGCTGCTGATCGACCTCGATACGCAGGGCCATGCCGGGCTGGGCTTCGGCATCGTGCCGGAGCGCGACGCGCCGACCGCCCACCACATCTTCACGGATCCGGCTTTCGACCTGCAGGATGCCATCCGGTCCACCGCCTTCGCGGGCGTGTCGGTCGCCCCCGCCGACCAGCTGTTCGACGGCACCACGGCCGTGGACCGCAGCGTCTCGGCCCTACAGCGCTGCCTGCGCGCGCCGGAGATCGCGGCGCGCTTCGACCTCGTGATCGTCGACACGCCGCCCTCGCTGGACATGATCCTGGTCAACGCCCTGGCGGCGGCCGACGGCGTGCTCGTCCCGATGATCCCGCACGCCCTGTCGGCCGAGGGGGTGCGGCAGCTGGCGCGGCTGTTCTTCCGCATCGCCACCACGGTGAACAGCGACCTGACGGTGGTCGGCCTGCTGCCGGTGATGCTGAACGTGCACACCACCCACCACCGCGAGACGATGCAGGAGATCGCCCGGGAATTCGGGATCGAGCGCGTGCTCACCGGGATCCGGACCGACATCCGACTGGCGGAGGCGTTCGCCGTCCGCAAACCGATCCAGGCCTACGCCCCGTCCAGCCGCGGCGCGGCCGATTACGGCCTGCTGGCCGACGAGCTGGCCGCCTTCTGGCGGCCCGGCGCGGCGCCCGCATCCCACGCAGCACCCTAGGAGACCATGTTGGCCACGACGATCATGATTGTTGACGACTCACCCACGATGCTGATGAGCATCGAGGGCATCCTGAGCAAGGCCGGCCTCGGCGTCGTGAAGGCCGCCAGCGGCGAGCAGGCCCTGGCGACCCTGCAGGCGGGCACCAAGCCGAACCTGCTGATCACCGACCTGAACATGGGGGCGATGAACGGCATCGACCTCATCCGCCGGGTCCGCAAGCTCCCGGGCCTGCAGTTCATCCCGATCCTGATGCTGACCACCGAGTCCCAGCAGGACAAGCGCAACGAGGCCAAGTCGGCGGGCGCCACGGGCTGGATCGTCAAGCCGGTGGATCCCGAAGCCCTGCTCAAGGTGATCCGCCAACTCGTTCCCGGAGCCTGACCATGGCCTGGGCGATGCCGCCGCGCGCGATCCGATGGCTCGGCCCGCTCTGCGCGGTGCTGGCC
>NZ_VRVD01000956.1:0-1289 GCF_008040015.1 Methylobacterium sp. WL18
CACCTCCGCGAAGGCACCGGCCCGGTCGGCCACGCGCGGGGCCAGCAGCGGCAGCAGCGCGTTCAGGGACGCCTGGATGTCGCCCACCGTCGACAGACTGGTGGCGTAGGTGCGCCCGAGGTCGCGGACATCCGCGGAGAGCTGGAACACCTGCGTCCCCGGCGGCACCGCCGAGACCTCCGAGTACAGGATGGTGATCAGCGACTTGCCGCCGAGCGCGAAGATCGCGTCGTAGCGCCCGAGGATGTCGGCGATGGCGTCGGCCCGGGTCGGCAGGTTGCCGGCCCAGAGCGGGTGGGCGGTGGGGAACGGGATGTGGGCCGGCCAGGACGAGCCGTAGACCGGCGCGGCCAGCAGGTCGGCGAGCGCCACCATCTGGGCGGAGGCGTCCGAGGCGTCGATCTCGTCGCCGGCGATCAGGGCCAGGCGGCCGGGCGCGATGGCGGCGAGCTTTTCGGCCAGGCGATCGAGGGAGCCCGCCACCGCCCGCTGGTCGATGGTCGAGGTCTCGCCCGCCGGGATCGTGGTCATCGCCTCCATGACGTCCATCGGCAGGGACAGGAAGACCGGGCCGGACGGGGCGGCGCCGCAATCGTGGAAGGCCCGGCGCAGGAGCACCGGGATCTGGTCCGGGCTCGTGACCTCGCGCGCCCACTTCACCACCGGGTCGGCGATGGCGACGAGGTCGCCCATCAGCAGCGGGTCGGAGAGGGCGTGGCGCAGGTCCTGCTGCCCGGCCGTCACCACCAGCGGCGTGCCGCTGACCTGCGCGTTCCACAGCGCGCCCATGCCGTGGCCGAGGCCGCCGGCGGTGTGCAGGTTGAGGAAGGCGGGCCGGCGCGCGCCCTGCGCGTAGCCGTCGGCCATCGCCACCGCGGTGGCCTCCTGCAGGGCCAGGATGTAGCCGATGTCCTGCGCCTCGGTGAGCGCGTCGATCAGCGGCAATTCGGTGGTGCCGGGATTGCCGAAGATGTAGCGCACGCCCTCCGAGCGCAGCACATCCAGCAGCAGGTCGGCGCCCCTCCGGCTCCCTGCGGCGTCCACGGTCTCGATCGGCATGCGCAACCCTCCTCCGCCCCCCGGCGGAATCAGCGCGACGCTACCCCATGGCCGCGCCGCGACGAAGACCTGCGGCGCGGGATCGGGTTTCCAAAGGGCGAGCCCTTCGGCGGGTTGTCAGGGCGGAGCCTTGATGCAGCCGAACGTTAGAGCCCGATCGGCAGCAGTCCGGGCGCCAGGGCCGCGGCGGCCCGCGGCCCGTCCTTGACCAGGCGAATCGCCGTGCGGGC
>NZ_VRVD01000957.1:0-1277 GCF_008040015.1 Methylobacterium sp. WL18
GGGGGGCGATGCCGGGGAGGTGTGGCCCGTTCCAGGGAACTGCACTGGCTTTTGAAGGTCGCGACGCGCCCCCTCTCCCGTGCGGGAGAGGGCTGGGGTGAGGGGCCAGGTCTTTCCGGAGAGGTCGCATCCCTCACCCTGTCCCTCTCCCGCACGGGAGAGGGGACCCGCGCTTCGTCCTGATCCGGTATCATCCCGTCGATTCGGTGCCGTGCCGTTG
Organism: Methylobacterium sp. WL18; assembly: GCF_008040015.1. Taxonomy (NCBI): domain Bacteria; kingdom Pseudomonadati; phylum Pseudomonadota; class Alphaproteobacteria; order Hyphomicrobiales; family Methylobacteriaceae; genus Methylobacterium; species Methylobacterium sp. WL18. The sequence goes on from NZ_VRVD01000957.1 coordinate 221, forward strand.
AGACGACCCGGTGAGCAGATCGATTTCCCGGGCACGCCATCTCCGGCGGACACAGACCGCCGCCGAGGCCAAGCTCTGGCGCGTCCTGCGGAACCGCGCGCTCAATGGCTGGAAGTTCCGCCGCCAGTATCCGATCGACCGCTTCATCGTGGATTTCGCCTGTGTCGAGGCGAGGCTCGTGGTGGAGGTCGATGGCGCGACGCATTCGACCGGGCATGAGCTTGTCTACGATGCCGCACGCACGAAAATCATCGAAGCCTGCGGCTTCGCCCTGCTGCGCATCCTGAATGCCGACATCCACCAGGATCTCGACGGCGTGCGCGAGACCATCTGGGCTGCCCTCCCGTCCGGCGATCCGGTGTGCCCCCCCCTCACCCCCCGAACCGCGCCCGATACGCCTGCGGCGTCGCCGCCACGTGCCGCAGGAAGCTGCGCCGCAGGGTCTCCTCGGAGCCGAAGCCGCAGGTCCGGGCGATGCGCTTCACCGGTTGCGCGGTCTCGGCGAGCGCCCGCCGGGCCGCCTCGATCCGCAGGCGCTCCACGGCCCTGGCCGGGGTGAGGCCGGTCGCCTCCCGGTAGTGCCGGCTCAGGCTGCGTTCGCTCATCCCGGCGGCCTCCGCCAGGGCCGGGAGCGACAGATCCCCCGACAGGTTTTGGGCGATGAAGGCGTGCAGGGCGGCGAAGCGGTCCTCCCCGGCCTGCAGGGCCAAGGCCGCGCTGAACTGCGCCTGCCCGCCGGGGCGCTTCAGGAACATCACGAGGTGGCGCGCCACCGCCAGGGCGAGGTCGCGGCCGAGATCGGCCTCGACCAGGGCCAGCGCCAGGTCGATCCCCGCGGTGACGCCCGCGGAGGTCCAGACCGGGCCGTCCTGCACGAAGATCGGGTCGGGCTCGACCCGGGCCAGCGGATAGCGCCGGGCCAGGGCACCGCAATGCTTCCAGTGGGTCACCGCCCGCCGCTCGTCGAGGAATCCCGTGGCCCCGAGCAGGAACGCGCCCGTGCAGACCGAGGCGACCCGGCGCTGGTGGCCTGGGCGCGGGACCGGGCCACCAGCGC
>NZ_VRVD01000958.1:0-1273 GCF_008040015.1 Methylobacterium sp. WL18
GCGACGGCCTCCCGGCCGGGCCGCTCGTGCCCGAGCACGCCACCCTGGAGCGGGGCCTGCGCGCCTGGGTCGAGCGGCAGACGCACCAGCGCCTCGGCTATGTCGAGCAGCTCTACACCTTCGGCGACCGCGACCGCTCCGGCACCGCCGACATGCCGGACGCGCATTCGCTTTCGGTGGCCTACCTCGCCTTGGTCCGCGAGGAACGCCCGGCCGGCCTGGCCGAGGCGGCGTGGCAGAACTGGTACCGCTACCTCCCGTACGAGGATTTCCGCAAAGGCCGGCCGCCCCAGCTCGACGCGATCGAGACGCGGCTCGCCGCCTGGGCCGCCGAGCCGACGGATTGCGCGATCCGCACCCGCCGCCTCGACCGGCTCGGCCTGACCTTCGGGATGAACGGCGGCACCTGGAACGAGGAGCGCGTGCTGGAGCGCTACGAGTTGCTGTTCGAGGCCGGCCTGATCCCGGAGGCGAAGGGCAATGCCGGCCCGGCGGTGCCGAACGACCCGACCGGCGTGCCGATGGCCTTCGACCACCGCCGGGTGCTCGCCACCGCGATCGGCCGGCTGCGCGGCAAGATCAAATACCGCCCGGTGGTGTTCGAGCTGATGCCCCCGGCCTTCACCCTGCTCCAGCTCCAGCGCACCGTCGAGGCCCTGTCGGGCACGCAGCTGCACAAGCAGAACTTTCGCCGGCTCGTCGCCCAGCAGGGGCTGGTGGAGGAGACCGAGGCCCTCACCAGCGGCACCGCCGGCCGACCGGCCCGCTTGGTGCGCTTCCGCCGGGAGGTTCTTTTGGAAAGGCCGGCCCCGGGGCTGCGGCTGCCGTTGCGGCGGGTGGGGTGATCGGCGCAGCCTCGCTCGACGGTGCCAGCCAAGGGCTCACCAGATTGGGGTGCGCGACCCGACGCCGTGTCAGATCGGCACCAGCCGCTCAGGCGATACGCGCGCGGCGCGCCACAGCCACAGAGCCGTCAGCACCAGCAGCAGGGTGGCGACGGCGCCGGTGCAGTCCAGGGCGTCCCAGCCGGCGCGGCGGCCGGGACCCAGCAGGCGCACGAGCACCGGGCCGAGGATCTGTCCGGCCGCGAAGGCGGCGGTCATGCGGGCGAGGAGCGGCGTTGGGTTGTCGGGCCGCGCCTCGCGGGCCAGTTGCAGGCCCGCCATGGTGGCGACCATGAAGGTCCCGCCCACCAGCACCGCCGAGGCCGCGACCGCCCAGAGGGTGTGGGCCACCAGGGGCAGGCCGGTGCCGAGCGCCATGAGGCCCTGCG
>NZ_VRVD01000959.1:0-1268 GCF_008040015.1 Methylobacterium sp. WL18
GGGTATCGCGCTTCGGCGCGCTTGCGCACCGCCCGCGCACGCTCGACCTCGGCGACGCCGATCGGCCGGGGCGAGGCCTCCTGCGTGAACGGCATCCGGCTGCGGATGTCGCCGTAATAGTCCGCGCCGCTCATCCCGAAGCCGCCGCCCGTGACCGGACCGTCCATGAGCGGCTCCCCGGCGCAGGCCGCCGTGGCGGAGCAAACGAGGAGGGCGGCGAGGATCAGGCGCATGCTGGAACTCGGGCAACCGGGATTCGGCCGTTTCAAGACCACGGCCATGACGAGGGCGTGTGCGCCGGGCGGATCGGCCGCTCGGCCCCGCCCCGATCTGCTCACGGGGCGGGGGAGCGTCCGATCTCACCAGCGGTCGAGCCGATACGCGACGCGGCTCGTGATGCACGGTGACGAGCCGCGGTTAGCAGGCCGTGCGCGTGCCTCGGGATCGATCGTCCCGGGCCGGGACCGTGCACGCACGACGAGCCCGCCACGACAGGGGGCCGGGCGGGCTCATGAGGATCAGGATTCGGATCGGAAGCGGTCAGAAGCCGCCACGCCCATAGCCGCGCGGACCGCCATAGCCGTGCGGCCGGCCATAGCCACGACCGTACCCGCGACCGTATCCGCGGCCGTAGCCGTAACCCCGCCCCCGGAAGCCCGGGCCGCCGTAGCCATGGCGGTGGCCGCCGAAACCGGGTCCGAAGCGGGGTCCGCCGTAGCCGTACTGAACCCGCTCCACGGCCGGGGCAGCCTCGGCGACGGCCCCGAGACCGATCTGGGCCGCGGCGGCCGGGAGGGGCGCGAGAAACAGGCTGGCTGCGAACAGGCCACCCGTCAGCGTCGGTATCTTGAACACGGATTCTCTCCTTGCCGAGGCCGCTGATGCGCGGCCCCGGCTTAGTGGCAACCCGATGGGCTCTCGGACCGTTCCTGACGGAGTGACCTGCAACGGCCTTCCTGCGGATGCGCCCCGCTCCCACGCGACAAACCCGGCTCGTCGGCGAACCGGCCGGACGGCGCGCGGCGTCCAGTGCGCGATGATCCTAGAACGCCCGTCGGTGCGGTGGCTCGTGGTCGCGCTCGCGGTCTTCGGCAGCACCCCCGCATTCGCCCGGGGCGTTCGAGCCGACAGGGCCCATCGCCGCGAAGGGATCCAGGCGCAGCCCTTCTTCTATCCGCGACCGCCGACCACGACGCTGCGCGCCCCGGACGACGGCATCATCCACTGGAACACCCCGAACAAGGACGGCAATCTCGGCGGCCCCGGAA
>NZ_VRVD01000095.1:0-11214 GCF_008040015.1 Methylobacterium sp. WL18
GCCGTGGCCCGCCGAGCGCCGCGGCGCGTGGCGGCTGCGCTCGTTGGTGGCGTGGGCCGCCTTGAGCCCCGCATCCATGCCGGAGATCCGCGGTGCGGTGCGGAAGGCCCGTTCGCAGGCTGCCCCGCAATCCGGGCAAGCGTGCGGATCCTTGAACTCCGCCATCGGCCGCATGGCGGTGAACGGCCCGCAGGCCTGGCACGCGTAATCGTAGACGGGCATTTCGAGGCTCCCGGCGAAATGTAAGGGCGCGGGTCCCCTCTCCCGTGCGGGAGAGGGACAGGGTGAGGGGACAGGTCTTTCCGGAAACGTCGCATCCCTCACCCCAACCCTCTCCCGCACGGGAGAGGGGGCCGGTCGCATTCGTGACCGGCGGCAGATCACAGGTCCGGCGAGAGCGGCATCTGGATCGAGCCGTCGAGGAACTTCGTCGGCCCGTCGGCACCGGGATTGATGTCGAACTCGAAGATCTTGGTCGGAATCCACAGGGTCGCGCAGGCATTCGGGATGTCGACCACCCCCGAAATGTGCCCCTGCACAGGCGCCGTGCCCAGGATCGAGTAGGCCTGCGCGCCCGAATAGCCGAACTTCTTGAGGTACTCGATCGCGTTCAGGCAGGCCTGCCGATAGGCGATGTGAACATCCAAATAATGCTGGCCGCCGTGCTCGTCGACGGAGATGCCCTCGAAGATCAGGTGGTCGTCGTATTTCGGGGTGATCGGCGACGGCTTGAAGATCGGGTTCCGGATCCCGTACTTGGCCATGCCGTCCTTGATCAGCTCGACCTTGAGATGCACCCAGCCGGCCATCTCGATGGCGCCGCAGAAGGTGATCTCGCCGTCGCCCTGGCTGAAATGCAGGTCGCCCATCGAGAGGCCGGCGCCCGGCACGTAGACCGGGAAGTAGATCTTCGAGCCGCGCGACAGATCCTTGATGTCGCAATTGCCGCCGTGCTCCCGGGGCGGGACCGTACGGGCGCCCGTGGCGGCGGCCGCGTCCTTCGCCTCGCCCTTCAGCCGGCCCATATGGGCGGTCGGGCCGAAGGGCAGGGTGGCGAGCGCCGGCACGCGCTCGGGGTTGGTGTCGTAGAGCGCCTTCTCCCGGGTGTTCCAGGTCTCCAGCATCTTCGGATCGGGCAGGCAGCCGATCAGGCCGGGATGGATCAGGCCGGGGAAGCGCACGCCCGGCACGTGGCGGGATTTCGTGAACAGGCCCTCGAAGTCCCAGATCGACTTCTGGGCCTGGGGGAAGTGCTCGTCGAGGAAGCCGCCGCCGTTCTTTTTGGAGAAGAACCCGTTGAAGCCCCACTGACTCTCCGGCTTGGCGCCGATGTCGAGCAGGTCCACCACCAGCAGGTCGCCGGGCTCTGCGCCCTCGACGCCGATCGGACCGGACAGGAAGTGGACGATCGACAGGTCGATGTCGCGCACGTCGTCGGCGGAATCGTTGTTCTTGATGAAACCGCCGGTCCAGTCGTAGGTCTCGACGATGAAGTCGTCGCCCGGCTTGACCGTGGCGACCATCGGGATGTCGGGGTGCCACCGGTTGTGCACCAGGTCGTTGTCATAGGCCGATTGCGTGAGATCGACCTTGATCAGCGTCTCGGGCATTTTTTACGACTCCCTGCTGCGATCTTGACTGCCAAGTCTTCACGGACGGCCGCGCGAGATTGTCCGGCGCGACACGCCCCCTTCTCCCGTTCGGGAGAGGGCTGGGGTGAGGGAGGAGAACCCTCCGGAGAGGGCACGCCCCTCACCCTGTCCCTCTCCCTCAGGAGAGGGGACCCGCGTCCGACCCGGGACCGGGCATTGCCTTCGCTGGCGTCGAAGCCGGCGGATCCTCAGACCGACAGGAACCGGGCGACCTGCGCCTCGTCGATGCCGTCGCGGGGCGCCTCGTGCACGATGGCGCCGTTCTCCACGACGATGACCCGGTCGGCGACGTCGAGGGCGAAGCTCAGGACCTGCTCGGAGACCACGATGGAGAGGCCGCGGTCGTCGCGGATCTTCTTGAGGGTCCGGCCCATCTCGCGGATGATCGAGGGCTGGATGCCCTCCGTGGGCTCGTCGAGCAGCAGCACCTTCGGCCGGCTGGCGAGCGCCCGGGCGATGGCGAGCTGCTGCTGCTGGCCGCCCGACAGGTTGCCGCCGCGCCTTCCCTTCATCTCCAGCAGGACCGGGAACATGTCGTAAAGGTCCTGCGGCACCTTGCGGGCGCCGGTGACGGTCAGGCCGGTCTCGATGTTCTCCTGGACCGTCATGGTGGAGAAAATCATCCGGCCCTGCGGCACGTAGGCGAGGCCCTTGGCGACCCGGGCGTGGCTCTTGAGCCCCGCGACCTCCTCGCCCTCGACCCGGATCGTCCCGGATTTGACGGGCACGAGGCCCATCAGGGTCTTCATCAGGGTGGTCTTGCCCATGCCGTTGCGGCCCATCACGGCGACGATCTCGCCGGGCGCCACCGAGAAGCTGAGCCCGTGCAGGACCTCGCTCTGGCCGTAGGCAGCGTGGAGGTCGTGGACGGCGAGCGCCGGAGCCACATCGGGAATCGCGACGTGCGGAGGCGCCTTGACCAGGGGCGGGTGCGCGGTCTGGAGCGAGCCCATCGTCAATGTCCCAGATACACTTCGATGACCTTCGGGTCGTTCTTGACCCGCTCCATCGAGCCTTCGGACAGCACCTTGCCCTGGTGCAGCACGGTCACCCGGTGGGCGATGTCCTCGACGAACTTCATGTCGTGCTCGATCACCAGGACCGAGCGGCCCTTGATGATCTGGTTGAGCAGCTCCGCGGTCTTGATCCGCTCGCCGACGCTCATCCCGGCGACCGGCTCGTCGAGCATCAGAAGCTCCGGGTCCTGGATCAGCAGCATGCCGATCTCGAGCCACTGCTTCTGGCCGTGGCTCAGGAACTCGGCCCGCTCCTTGAGCTGGTCCTTCAGGAAGATCGTCTCGGCGATCTCGTGGATCCGGTCGCGGACCTCGGCGTCGCGCTTGAAGGTGAGGGCGCCGAACACGGTGCGCCCGCGGGGGAACGAGATCTCTAGGTTCTCGAACACCGTGAGGTCGTCGTAGATCGATGGCGTCTGGAACTTGCGGCCGACCCCGGCCTGTACGATCGCGCTCTCGGTGAGCTTGGTCAGCTCCTGGCCCTTGTACTTGATCGATCCGGCGCTGGCCCGGGTGCGCCCGCAGATCAGGTCGAGCACCGTGGTCTTGCCGGCGCCGTTCGGGCCGATGATCACCCGGATCTCGTCAGGGTCGACGTAGAACGACACGTCGTTGACCGCTTTGAAGCCGTCGAACGAGACGGTCAGCGCCTCGACGGCGAGGAGGTAATCGGGCGGCGCGGCCTCGGCGCCGACCACGGGGGAGGAGAGGATCGCGGCGTTCATGACATCCTCACTCGGCCGGAGCGCCGTGGGGCGGGACGATGGTGGTCTCGGGGGGGCGCAGACCCTTCACCCGGCGGGTCAGGCGGGGCTCGATCTGCTCGCGCCAGATGCCGGCCAGACCGTTCGGGAAGGCGAGCACCACCGCGATGAACAGGGCGCCGAGGCCGAACAGCCAGAGATCCGGAAAGCTCTCGGAGAAGCTGGTCTTGGCCCAGTTCACCAGCAGCGTGCCCCAGACCGCGCCGAACAGCGACAGGCGCCCGCCGACCGCGGCGTAGATCACCATCTCGATCGAGGGCACGATGCCCACGAAGGAGGGCGACATGAACCCGACCTGCAGGGTGAACATCGCTCCGCCGATCGCCGCGAAGGCGGCCGCCAGGCAGAAGGCGAAGACCTTGAAGCCCGCCACCGAGTAGCCCGAGAACCGGACCCGGTCCTCCTTGTCGCGCATGGCGACGAGGATCCGCCCGAGCTTCGACTTCTTCACGTATTGCGCGGCGAGGATGCAGGCCAGCAGCAGGCCGCCGTTGACGAAGTACAGGATCACCTTGGCGTGGTCGGTGCGGATGTCCCAGCCGTGGAGGGTGCGCAGGTCGGTGATGCCGTTGATGCCGCCGGTGTAGCCCTGCTGGCCGACGATCAGGATCGTCAGGATCGCGGCGATCGCCTGGGTGATGATCGCGAAATAGGTGCCGCCGACCCGGCGCTTGAACATCGCATAGGAGATGATGAAGGCGAACAGGACCGGAACCGCCACCACCAGGATCAGGGTCAGCGGCAGGCTCTTGAATGGCAGCCAGAACCACGGCACCGCGGTGATCTGGTTCCAGTCCATGAAGTCCGGGATGCCCGGCGTCGACTGGATTTTCGTGTTGGCGACGCTCGAAGCTTCGAGCTTCAGGTACATGGCCATGCAGTACCCACCCAAGCCGAAAAATACGCCCTGGCCTAAGGACAAAATACCGGCATAGCCCCAGCAGATCACGAGCCCGAGGGCCACGAAGGCGTAGGTCAGGTACTTGCCGACGAGGTTGAGGCGGAACCCGTCGAGCGCCAGGGGAAGGACCACCAGGATCACCCCGGCGAGCAGAGCCAGGCTCAGCCACTCCACCGGCTTCATGAACGGGTTGTCGTTGACGGTGACCGACTTGGTCAGGGTCTGGACCGGATTGGTCATCGGGAAATCCTCAGCGCCGGACCTTGAGGGTGAAGAGGCCCTGCGGCCGCAACATCAGGATGCCGACCACCGCGAGCAGGGTGATCACCTTGGCCATCGAGCCGGAGAGGAAGAATTCCAGGGTCGATTGCGTCTGCGAGATCGAGAAGGCCGACGCGATGGTGCCCAAGAGGCTCGCGGCGCCGCCGAACACGACGATCAGGAAGGTGTCGACGATGTAGAGCTGACCCGAAGTCGGCCCGGTCGAGCCGATCATCGTGAAGGCCGAGCCGGCCACGCCCGCGATGCCGCAGCCGAGGCCGAACGTGTAGCGGTCGACCTTCTCGGTATCGATGCCGACGGCGCCGGCCATGGCGCGGTTGGCCATCACGGCCCGGACCTGCTGGCCGAAGCGCGAGCGGTAGATCAGCAGGGCCACGCTGACCGTGATCAGGATGGTGATGGCCATCACGAACAGGCCGTTGACCGGGATCTCGATCGTGTCGGTGACCTGCACCGAGCCGATCAGCCAGGACGGCAATTCGACGCCGACCTCGCGGGCGCCGAAGATCGAGCGGTAGGCCTGCTGCAGGATCAGCGACAGGCCCCAGGTGGCGAGCAGCGTGTCGAGCGGGCGCTTGTAGAGGAACCGGATCAGGCTCCACTCCACCAGCATGCCGAGCGCCCCGGAGGCGAGGAACGCCAGCCCCATCGCGACGAAGAAGTAGACCGGGAACAAAGCCGGCAGGTAGCTCTGGCAGAACGCCGAGCAGAGATAGGTGACGTAGGCCCCGAGGATCATGAACTCCCCGTGGGCCATGTTGATCACGCCCATCTGCCCGAAGATGATCGCCAGTCCCAGCGCCATCAGCAGGTAGACCGAGAACAGGATCAGGCCGGCGAAGCCCTGCATGGCGAAGATCGCGCCGAGGTCGCCGAGGGAATACTCGCCCAACATTTTCTCGTGTCTCCCGCGATCTAGCTGGTGTGGTGATCGTCCGGAGCGAGGTCTTTCCCGCCAGGTGCCACCGGATTCAGACGATGCCGGTTGAGGCGCAGGTCCCCTCTCCCGTGCGGGAGAGGGACAGGGCGAGGGATGCGACCTCCCCGGAAAGACCTGGTCCCTCACCCCAACCCTCTCCCGCATGGGAGAGGGGGCTTGTCGCGGCCTTCTCAAGCCGCGGTGCGAACATCAGAACCTGCCAGGGCAGGGAAGTACCGGCGGCGACTACTGGTAGCCCTTCGGGAACGGATCCGGCTTGATCAGTTCCGGGCTGGTGTAGACGATCTCGAACTGGCCGTCGGGCTTGGCCTTTCCGACCCGGGTCTTCGACCAGAGGTGGTGGTTCTCGTCGATCCGGACGTAGCCTTCCGGCGCACCCTTGAACTCCAGGCCCGGGGAGGCGGCGACCACCTTGTCGACGTCGAACGACCCGGCCTTCTCGCAGGCCATCTTCCACAGGAACGGGCCGAGATAGGCCGCCTGGGTGACGTCGCCGATCACCGTCTTCTCGCCCCACATCTTCTTGAAGGCGGCGACGAACGCCTTGTTGTTCTCGTTGTCGATCGACTGGAAGTATTTCATGCAGGCATAGGCGCCGGCGATGTTCTCGCCGCCGATGCCGTCGATCTCGTCCTCGGTAACCGAGATCGTCATCAGCACCTGCTTGGACAGGTCGATGCCCGCCGCCTTGAGCTGCTTGTAGAACGCCACGTTCGAGCCGCCGACCACGTCGGTGAAGATCACCTTCGGCTTGGTGAGCTTGATCTTGTTGATGACGGAATTGAACTGGGTGTGGCCGAGCGGGAAGTATTCCTCGCCGACCACCTTGCCCTTGAGCACGTTCTCGACGTGCTTGCGGGCGATCTTGTTCGAGGTGCGCGGCCAGATGTAGTCGGAGCCGATGAAGTAGAAGCTGTCGCCGCCCTTCTCCTTGTGGACCCAGTCGAGCCCGGCGAGGATCTGCTGCGTCGCCTCCTGGCCGGTGTAGAAGACGTTCTTGGACTGCTCCAGGCCCTCGTAGAAGGTCGGGTAGTACAGGAGGCCGTTGTACTGCTCGAACACCGGCAGCACCGCCTTGCGCGAGGCCGAGGTCCAGCAGCCCATCACGGCGGCGCAATGGTCGTTGACCAGGAGCTTCTTGGCCTTCTCGGCAAAGGTCGGCCAGTCGGAGGCGCCGTCCTCCTGGATGATCTTGATCTTGCGGCCGAGCACGCCGCCGGCCTCGTTGATCTGGGCGATGGCGAGCTTTTCCGCCTCTTGGGCGCCGGTCTCGGAGATCGACATCGTGCCGGTGACCGAGTGCAGGATGCCGACGGTCACCTCGGTGTCGGTCACGGCGAGCCCGGTGGTGTTCACCGCCGAGGTCGGGGCCGCGGCCCAGGCGCCGCGGGGCATCAGCGCGAGGGCCGGTGCGCCGGCCAGTCCCATCAGCAGCCTGCGCCGCAGCGGGGAATGCAAGCCGTTCTTCGCGCCGGTCTCGGTGTCGTCAGCCATCGTGCCTGCCCTGGTTCGCGTCCGGGCCTCGCGTGGCGCCCCGGATCGACCAGTCCAGGCTAGGTCTTCGGTCACGCTGCGGCCTATACGATGTTTTGCGTATGGCCGTTCTCTTGCATCGAGCGCACCATCGCGGCGCAGGAGTCTGAGGGACAGTTGGGAGCGAGGGCGGAGAGCGTGGGCGGCGCCCCGGCGCCGGGTTCTTTCCGCGCGCGTGCGCGCGGCCGCAACTCCATGTGCCGGACAGGGCCGCGATGAGCGGCCCCCAGCGCATCATCCCGATCCGCCGGGACTACAACCGCTTCGTCGCCGACGAGACCCTGGAGGATTACGCCCTCCGGTTCACCGCCAAGAAGGCCCGGCGCTGGTCCGGCTTCCAGGTGGCCCAGACGGCGCTCGGCTCGGTCTCGTTCCTGGCGCTGGAGGCGATCGGCGGGACCCTGGCGCTGACGGCGGGCTTCCCCAACACGCTGGCGGCGGTGCTGGTCGTCGGCCTGATCATCTTCGCCACCGCGGCGCCGATCACCGTCTACGCCGCCCGCTACGGGCTCGACATGGACCTGCTGACCCGGGGGGCCGGGTTCGGCTATCTCGGCTCCACGGTCACGTCGCTGATCTACGCGAGCTTCACGTTCCTGTTCTTCGCCATCGAGGCGGCGATCATGGCGCTGGCGCTGCAGCTCTGCTTCGGGCTGCCGCTCGGCATCGGCTACCTCGTCTGCGCCGCCGCGGTGATCCCGCTGGTGGTCTACGGCATCCGGCTGATCAGCCGTTTCCAGATCTGGACGCAGCCGCTCTGGGTGGCCTTGAGCCTGCTGCCGCTGGTCTTCGTGGCAGCGCAAGGCGCGGCGCCGCTGCATGCGCTCGCGGATTTCCCGGGCCTCGACGGCGGCGGGGCCGCCTTCGACATCGGCCGGTTCGGGCTGGCCACAGGGGTGCTGCTGGCGCTCCTCGCTCAGGTCGGCGAGCAGGTCGATTTTTTGAGGTTCGTGCCGGAGCCGGTGGGCCGGCGCGATTGGCGCTGGTGGCTGGCGGTGCTCTCGGGCGGCGCCGGCTGGATCGTGCCCGGCATGCTCAAGATCCTGCTCGGCGCCGGCCTCGCCGTCCTGGCGCTCGGGCACGGCGTCCCGCCCGAGCACGCCGCCGAGCCGACCCGGATGTACGCGGTGGCGTTCGGCTACGTCACCGGGGAGGGCGGCCGGGCGGCCCTGCTTCTGACCGGGCTGTTCGTCCTGGTCTCGCAGCTCAAGATCAACCTGACCAACGCCTATGCCGGCTCGATCGCGTGGTCGAACTTCTTCTCCCGGCTGACCCACAGCCATCCGGGCCGGGTGGTCTGGCTGGTGTTCAACGTGGCGATCGCGGTGCTCCTGATGGAGCTCGGCATCGACAAGACCATCGAGAGCACCCTGCCGCTCTACGCCTCCGTGGTCTCGGCCTGGGTGGGCGCGCTCGCGGCCGACCTCGCGGTGAACAAGCCGCTCGGCCTCTCGCCCCCGGGCATCGAGTTCAAGCGCGCCCATCTCTACGCCATCAACCCGGTCGGGACCGGCGCCATGGTGCTGGCGCTCGCCATCGGCGGCCTCGCCTATGCTGGCCTGCTCGGCCACGCGCTGCAGCCCTTCGCGCCGCTCCTCACGCTGGCGACCGCCTTCGTGGCGGCCCCGGTGATCGCCTGGGCCACGGCCGGCCGCTGGTATCTCGCCCGGACCCCAAAGCGGGATTGGGGGGCGGGCGAGGTCACCTGCCGGGTCTGCGAATTGCCGTTCGAGGGCGAGGACATGGCCCATTGCCCGGCCTACGACGCCCCGATCTGCTCCCTGTGCTGCTCGCTCGACGCCCGCTGCGGCGACCTGTGCAAGCCGCACGGCCGGCTGGAGGCGCAGGCGCAGCAGGCGCTCGGCCGGATCCTGCCGGGCCGGACGGCGGCCTGGATCGGCGCGCCGCTCGGCCGCTACCTCGCGGTCATGCTGACCCTCTGCGCGGTGATCGCCCTGATCCTGGGGATCGTCCATGCCGGCGCCACCATCGCGCATCCCGAGCATCGCGTGGTCCTGCGCACCGCGCTGACCAGCGTGTTCTTCATCCTGGTGGTGATCCTCGGCGTGGTCGCGTGGCTGTTCGTGCTCGCCCAGGAGAGCCGGCGGGTCGCCCAGTCGGAGACCATGCGCCAGACCGCGCTCTACGAGGCCGAGATCGCGGCTCACAAGCTCACCGATGCCAAGCTGCAGGAGGCCAAGGAGCGTGCGGAAGCCGCAAACCTCGCCAAGAGCCGCTACGTGGTCGGCATCAGCCACGAACTGCGCACGCCGCTCTCCACCGTGCTCGGCTACGCGCAGCTGCTGGAATCCGATCCCGCGATCCCGGCGCCGCGCCTCAACGGCATCCGGGTGATCAGGCGCAGCGCCCAGCATCTCTCCGGGCTGATCGATGGCCTGCTCGACATCTCGCGCATGGAGGCCGGACGGCTCGAGATCCACCGGGACGAGGTCCGGCTCACCGAGTTCCTCGACCAGCTGGTCGACATGGTTCGGCTCCAGGCCCGGGAGGCGGGCCTCGAATTCCGATTTGCGCGGCCGGAGATCCTGCCGGCGGTGGTCGCCACCGACGAGAAGCGCCTGCGCCAGGTGCTGCTCAACCTCCTGTCCAACGCGATCAAATTCACGCCGTCGGGCACCGTCTCGCTGGATCTGAGCTATCGCAGCCAGATCGCGGTGTTCACGATCCGCGACACCGGCCCAGGCATCCCGGAGGCCGATCTGGCGCGGATCTTCCAGCCGTTCGAGCGGGGCTCGACCCCGGCCGCCCGCAGCACCCCGGGGACGGGGCTCGGGCTCACCATCGCGGACCTGCTGGCGCAGCTGCTCGGCGGCGAGATCACCGTGGCGGCGGCCCCCGGCGGCGGCACCCAGGCCCGGCTGCGCCTGATGCTGGCCTCCGTGGCCCAGCCCGCCCCGATCGTCGTGGCCGCCCCGGCCTCCGCACCGGAACGGGCCTATGCCGGCGCCCGCCGCACAATCCTGGTGGCCGACGACGACACCGCCCACCGCGCCCTGATGCGGGCGATTCTGGAGCCGCACGGGATCTCCGTGATCGAGGCGGGCTCCGGGCCGGAATGCCTGGCGGCGGTGGCGAAGGGTGGGATCGACCTGATCCTGCTCGACATCGCCATGCCGGGCATGAGCGGCTGGGCCGCCGCCGCCACGCTGCGCGCGGAGGGCCACACCGGACCGATCGCCATGATGTCGGCCAACGTCCACGAGATCAGCCCGGTGCGCGGCGACGACGCCCCCCACGACGCGATCTTCGCAAAACCGTTCGACCTGCGCGACGTGCTGGAGCGGATCGGCAAGCTGCTCCACCTCGAATGGACCGACGCCGCGACGCCCGCTTTGCGCGAGCCGGCCCCGGCGCTCGCGGGGATCGGCCATCCCGGGCCCGAGCATGTCGGCGAGCTGCTGCGCCTGGGCCGGATCGGCCATATCCGGGCCATCGAGGCGAAACTCGCCCAGATGGAGGGCGACGCGACGGTGCCCCCCGCCTTCGTGGCCCAGATGCGCGGGCTCGTGGAGGGCTACGACCTGCGCCGCTACCTCTCGGTCCTGCAAGGACTCGCCCGCCATGGCTGAGGTGCCGACCAACCAGCCGAGCCGCGACGTCGTCCTGGTGGTGGACGATTCCCCCGACACGCTGAGCTTCCTCACCGAGGCGATCGAGCGCTCGGGCGCCACCGTGCTGGTGGCGGTGGGCGGCGACCTCGCCCTCGCGCTGGTGGACGAGATCACGCCGGACGTGATCCTGCTCGACGCGATGATGCCGGGCATGGACGGGTTCGAGACCTGTCGGCGGCTCAAGGCCAAGCCGCAGATCGCCGGCGTGCCGGTGATCTTCATGACCGGGCTGAGCGAGACCGAGCACATTGTGAAGGGCCTGAGCGCCGGCGGGATCGACTACGTCACCAAGCCGATCGCCCCGGACGAGATCCTGGCCCGGATCCGCGTGCATCTTGCCAGCGCCCGGGCCGCTCAGAGCGCCCGGGCCGCCCTCGACACCGCCGGGCGCACCCTGTTCGCGGTCTCGGAGGCGGGTGCGGTGCTGTGGGCGACCCCGCAGGCCGGGCGGCTGCTGGCCGGTCTCGGCTCGGATCCGTCCGGGGGGCTCGCAC
>NZ_VRVD01000960.1:0-1265 GCF_008040015.1 Methylobacterium sp. WL18
GTGTTCTCTGAGATGTTTATAATAGACAGTCGCTGCGCTGGCCGGCCGCCAGCCAGACCAGCCCGGCCAGGATCAGGCTGGCGGTCGTCAGGTGCAGGGCGAGCTTCAGCGGTGCCACCGCGGTCATGCCGGGCTGGAGCCCCGACGCGACCATGATCCAGCCGATCGCCCCCTGGAGGCCGCCGAGGATCCCGAGGCCGAGCAGCCCGAGGCCGAGGCGCCGGCCGATCATGCCGCGCCACCAGAACACGACCAGCGGCAGGAAGAACACGAGGCCGATCAGCCGCCCGAGCACGCGATGGCCCCATTCCCAGCCGTACAGCACCTTGAACGACGACAGGCCCATCCCCTGGTTGAGGATGTTGTATTGCGGCGTGTCCTTGTACTTGGCGAACTCGGCGGTCCAGTCCGCCTCCGACAGGGGCGGCACGATCCCGGTCACGGGGCGCCACTCGGTGATCGACAGGCCGGAACCGGTCAGGCGGGTCGCGCCGCCGACCGCCACCATGGCGACCACGAGGGCCGCCATCAGGTAGAGCCAGGTCCGCACGGCTCCCGATCGCTGCTCGCCCGAGACTCTCATCACCACGCGCATCCCTTCCGCGGTCGGCCCGGATGTCCCGGCCCTCGCGACGCGTTAGGGGAAGCGCGGGACGCGGGCAACGTCGGCGGCGCCGCAGCCCGCGGCGCTGCGCGCGTTGCCAACCGGGCCGACGGGCGATAGCCGTCTCACCACAGGGAGAGACAGGGCTTCGGATAACCATGATGCGCCGCCGCACCCGCACGTTGATCGGCACGGTCGCGATGCTGGCCTTCGTCTGCCTGTACGGGCCGCTGGCGATGGCCTTGGCCGACAGCCGCATCGCCGAGACCCCGGCGGCGATCCAGGCCGTGCTCTATTCAATCCTCGGAATCGCGTGGATCTTTCCGCTGATGCCGCTGATCCGCTGGATGGAGCGTCCGGACCGTTAACCGGACCCCTCGATTTCGCCGCACTCGGCCGGCAGAAGCCTCGGATCCGAAACCGAGACCCGTCCGTGTATCGCTTGCCCATGCGCCTCAAGCATCTGGCCGCACTCGCCGTGCTGCTCGCGCCGTGCTCCGCCCTGGCGCAGGGCACGCCGCGTTCGATCGGGGAGTGCGAGCGGCTGAAGAACGATCTGGCCTACAACCAGTGCCTGGCGATGTTCGGCCCGGCCGCCAAGAACGTGGCGGGCGGCTACGCCTCGGCCGACGCGGCCGCCGCCCCGGCCCTGGCCGAGGCG
>NZ_VRVD01000961.1:0-1263 GCF_008040015.1 Methylobacterium sp. WL18
GCCCTGCTCGGGGCCGCGCGGGCGGCCGGGGCCGGATGGGAGCCGTCGCAGCGCGTGCCCGACCCGGCCGTGGAAGTGCTCGACCCGGCCTTCGCCAAGTACCGCCTGGCCTCCGCCACGGTGGAGCGGGTCGCCACCGGCCTGCGCTGGGCCGAGGGGCCGGTCTGGTTCGGCGACATGGGCGCGCTGCTGTTCAGCGACGTGGTCAACGACCGGATCATGCGCTGGGACGAGGGCTCCGGCGCGCTCACGGTGTTCCGCAAGCCGTCCGCCTATTCCAACGGCAACACCCGGGACCGGCAGGGGCGCCTGGTCACCTGCCAGCACAAGACCCGCAGCGTCACCCGGACCGAGCATGACGGCGCGATCACCACGCTGCTCGATCGGTTCGACGGCAAGCCGCTCAATTCGCCCAACGACGTGGTCTGCCATTCCGACGGGGCCGTCTGGTTCACCGACCCGGTCTTCGGGCCGAACCCGCACGAAGCGATGGCGCCGCCGGAGCTTCCGGGCAACGTCTACCGGGTCGACCCGGCGACCGGTCAGGCGAGCGTCGCGGTGGCGGGGATCGCGGGCCCGAACGGGCTGGCCTTCTCGCCGGACGAGTCCAAGCTCTACGTCATCGAGGCGCGCGCCAAGCCGAACCGCCTGATCCGCGTCCACGACGTGGTCGAGAACGGCACCAAGACCGCCAACGGACGGGTGTTCTTCGACGCCGGCACCGGGACGCCGGACGGGTTCCGGGTCGATGTCGACGGCAACCTGTGGTGCGGCTGGGGCATGAGCGAGACCGAGGACGGCGTGCTCGTCCTGTCGCCGCAGGCCAAGCCGATCGGCCGGATCCGTCTGCCCGAACGCTGCGCCAACCTCTGCTTCGGCGGCCTCAACCGCAACCTGCTGCTGATGGCCGCCTCGCATTCGGTCTACGCGCTCTACGTGAACACGCGCGGCGCCGGGACCTGCTGAGCCCAGCCGCGCGGCGTTCCTCCGAAAGAGCCGAAACGCATCGTCATTCCGGGGCCGCGCAGCGGAGCCCGGAATCCAGAGCCGCCGAGCTTGCCGGCTTTGAGCAACCCGCCTCGCATTGTTCGGGCTCGCCTGTGGTTCTGGATTCCGGGCTCTCGCCTGCGGCGAGCCCCGGAATTGTCTGTTGGATGTCTGCTAGTTTGAGGGTGTTCCGCGCCAGCGGGATGCCTGGTCCGGGTGGCCACCCGGACCAGGCGCGAAGCGCCGACCGTCCCGGAATAGGGCTGCAACGCCCGT
>NZ_VRVD01000962.1:0-1263 GCF_008040015.1 Methylobacterium sp. WL18
CTCCGGCAGGTCCTCCGGGCAGAGGCGGGACCGCACCCGCGTCTCGGCGGCCTGCGCGGCGCCGGCGGAGACCAGGACGAGCAGCGTGAGGACGGACAGCCGCCTCACCGCCGGTTCTCGGCGACATCCGCGGTTGTGATGCGGACCTGCCGGATCCGGCCGTCGCGCACGACCTTCAGGTTGATGGCTGCGCCGAGGCCCGCCTCCTCGATCTCCGCGGTCAGGTCGGCCAGCCGGTGGATCGGCCGGTCGTCGGCCGCCACGATCACGTCGCCGAGACCGCCGGATTGCGGGTCGACGCCGCGCAGGCCGGCCTGGGACGCGGGCGACCCGGGCAGGACCCGCAGCACCACCACGCCGTCGATCCCCAGCCGGGCGGCGGCGGCCTCCTGGGCGGCGATGATGCCGATGCCGGGATTGCGCACCCGCCCCACCCGGATCAGCTCAGGGACCACGCGGTTGACCACGTCCACCGGGATCGCGAACCCGATCCCGGCGCTGGCCCCGGAGGGCGAGACGATGGCGGTGTTGACCCCGATCAGCCGGCCGGCGGAATCGAGCAGGGGACCTCCGGAATTGCCGGGGTTGATCGCCGCGTCGGTCTGGATGACGCCGGACAACTCACGTCCGGCGCTGGTCGGCATCCGCCGGCGCACGGCGCTGATCACGCCGGTGGTCAGGGTGTGGTCGAGGCCGAACGGGTTGCCGATCGCGAAGGTCGACTGGCCGACCTTCAGGTCCGCCGAGGTCCCGATCGCTAGGGGCGGCGGCATCTTGGCCACCCGCCCGAGCCGCAGGACCGCCAGGTCGTAGGACGGGGCCAGCCCGACCAGGGTCGCGGAGACCACCTCGCCGTCGCTCATCCGCACCGAGACCGAGCCGCCGGATTGCGCCGCGTTCTGCACGACATGCGTGTTGGTGACGACGTGGCCGGCCCCGTCCCAGACGAAGCCGGTGCCGGTCTGCGTGCCGCCCTGCTCCCCGCCCTCGTCGTCCGCGTCGAGCAGGTCGCGCCCGGTCGCGGCGCTCTGCGCGAAGACGTGGACGACGGAGGGGCTCGCCCGCTCGAACAGCGCGATCGTGGCGGTCTCGGACTGGGCCAGATCGCCGCGTGCGGTCACCGCCCGCGGCGTCTCGGCCGCGTAGAGCAGCGCCTGCACGTAGGGTTGGGCGACGTAGAGCGCCAGCAGGACCAGGACCGCGGCGAGCACGATGCGCACGGTACGGTCCGGCAAGGGGGCGGTCTCCAGGCAGGGGCGGGGC
>NZ_VRVD01000963.1:0-1263 GCF_008040015.1 Methylobacterium sp. WL18
GCGAGGCGTCCCGCCGTCACCGCGAAGCCGGTGGCCTCGGCCCAGGTGCCGGCGGTGAGCGGCGCGGCCGCGTCCAGGAACGCCTTGGTGTAGGCGACCACCGCCGCCCCCCGGGCCGGGTTGAAGCCCTGGCCCGGGGCGCGGTCGCCGTCCTGCGGGATCGCGTCGGTGCCGTAGAGCGCGTCGTAGAGGCTGCCCCAGCGGGCGTTGGCGGCGTTGAGGGCGTAGCGCGGGTTCGAGATCGGCACCACGAGCTGCGGGCCGGCGATCCCGGCGATCTCCACATCCACGTCCGCGGTGGTGACCCGCACGGCCTCCGGCTCCGGCTGCAGGTAGCCGATCTGCGCCAGGAACGCCGCGTAGGCCGCCGGATCGTGCGGCTGGCCCCTTCGGTCGCGATGCCAGGCATCGATGTCGGCCTGGAGCGCGTCGCGCCGGTCGAGCAGCGCCCGGTTGCGCGGCGCGAGATCCCGGAGGATCGCCGCGAAGCCCGACCAGAACCGGTCCGCGTCCACACCCGTCCCGGGCAGCGCCTCCTCGGACACGAAGCGGCGGAGGTCTTCGGCGACGACGAGGCCCGACATGGCGATCCCCTGGGCTGGCGCGCCTTTCAGAAAAACTTGAGCGGCGCGTGAAGAATCTTTGACACCCCAGCGATAGGACCCTTGGCTCCGGCGAAAAAGGCGGCAAAAGGGATTTGATTCTTTCCGCGGCGTTGAGAATGCGGATCCCGCCCATGCACGATCACAGCGACCTGGAGATCTTCGCCCGGGTGGTCCGGGCCGGCAGCCTGACCCAGGCCGGGGCCGAACTCGGCCTGTCGGTGGCGGTGGTCTCGAAGCGCCTGAAGCGGCTGGAGGAGCGGCTGGCGGTGCGGCTGCTGCACCGGACCACCCGGCGGGTCGCCCCCACCGATGTCGGCCAGGAGTTCTTCCAGCGGATCGCCCCGATCGTCGATTCCATCGCGGAGGCCGAGACCCTGGTGTCCCAGCGGGCCTCCCGGGCCCGGGGTACCCTGCGGGTGACGGCGCCCACCTCGTTCGGGCGGCTGCACATCGTCCCGCACCTGCGGGCCTTTTTCACGCTCCATCCCGAGATCGTCCTGAACCTGGAACTCAGCGACGATTTCGAGCCCATCGTGGAGCGCGGCTACGATCTCGCGATCCGGGTCGGCGCCCTGGAGAGTTCCGGGCTGACGGCGTTGCGCCTCGCCCCGGTGCGGCGGGTGCTGTGCGCGCGCCCGAGCTACCTCGACGCGGCCGG
>NZ_VRVD01000964.1:0-1258 GCF_008040015.1 Methylobacterium sp. WL18
GCCTTCGCCCGCTTCGGGCTCTGACGCCGGGGGCGTTTCAGCCCCGTCCGGCGCGCCGCGCGGAGACCCGCGCTAGGGCTGCCAGGTCCTTCTCGCCGTCGCCGTGGCTGATCGCCTCGATCAGCCCGTCGCGCAGGACGCTGGCGAAGGGCATCGGCACGCCGGCGCCTTCCGCCGCCTGGAGCGCCAGCCGCACGTCCTTGGCGCCGAGCCTCAATCCGAAGCCCGGCGGCTCGTAGCGGTTCTGGGCGATCGAGGCGCCGTAGCCCTTGTAGACCGGCGATGCGAACAGCGTGCTGGTCATCAGGTCGAGGAAGTCGGCGCCCGCGACCCCGTGGCCCTCGGTCAGCGCGCAGGCCTCGCCCATGGCCTCGATCGCCGAGATCAGCATGAAGTTGCCCGCGAGCTTGACCGCGTTGGCCCGTGACGGCTCGACGCCGAAGGGCCAGGTCCTGGCGCCCATGGCGTCGAGCAGCAGCGCGGCCCGCTCGAGCGCAGCCGCCGCGCCGGCCGCCACGATGTTGAGCTTTCCGGCCTCGGCCACGTCCGGGCGCCCGAAGACCGGTGCGGAGACGTAAGGAACGCCGGCCCGCTCGTGGATTGCGGCGAGCTGCCGGGCGAGCGCCACCGAGATCGTGCTCATGCCGATATGCAGGCCGGGGCGCTCCGGCTGGTCGAGCAGGCCGCCGGCCACGATCACCGCCTCCAGAGCCGCGTCGTCGGCCAGCATGGTGACGACGGCATCCCCGGCAAACGCCTCCGCGGCGCTCGCCACCGGGGTCACGCCCTCGATGCCGCGGGCGGCCTCGGGCGAGCGGTTCCAGGCCCGGACCCGGTGGCCCGCCCGCGCGAGGTTGGCGGCCATGCCGCGGCCCATCCGCCCCAATCCGATGAATCCGACGTCCATGCCGTGCTCCTCGCTGTCGCCGCCGCCGTGCCGACCCCGGTCCGGGCTCCGATGGCGCAGGCGGGGATTTGTCCCGATCGCCCGGCATGGCAAGCTCGCGCCATGCTGCGCAACCGCATCACAGACATTCCGGGCCTGCGGGTCGGCCACGCCGGCGACCCGTCGGTCGCCAGCGGGGTCACCGCGATCCTGTTCGACGCGCCCGTCATCGCCTCCGTGGACGTGCGCGGCGGCGGCCCCGGCAGCCGCGAGACCGACCTGCTCGATCCCGAGCGCACGGTGGAGCGGATCGACGCCCTGGTGCTCTCGGGCGGCTCGGTCTTCGGGCTCGACGCGGGCGCGGGCGTGACC
>NZ_VRVD01000965.1:0-1255 GCF_008040015.1 Methylobacterium sp. WL18
CAGCATCGCGGTCGCCAGTACGAGCGCGATCTGCTGTTCTCGACGGTGGTCGAGCTGATGATGCTGGTGGTGGTCGGCCTGCAGCCGTCGCTGCATGCGGCCGCCCGCCAGAGCCGGGATCTGCCGGTGTCGCTGGCAGCGCTGTACGATAAGATCAAGCGGACCGATCCGGATCTGCTGGGCGCCCTGGTGCGGGCGAGCGCCGAGCGGCTCGAGCCGGTGCTGGCGGAGCTGGGGCCGGGTCCGGCCCGGCTTCCGGGTTACGCGCTGCGGGTGATCGACGGCAATCACCTGCCGGCCAGCGAGAAGCGCCTGACGGCGTTGCGCGCTTGCCCCGGCGCGGCGCTGCCGGGGACGGCGATCGTGGTCTACGATCCCGACAGCGGCCTGGTGACCGACCTGGTGGCGGGTGAGGACGCCTATGAGCACGAGCGCGTCCTGAGCCGGGCCCTGTTCGAGCGGGCCGAGCCCGGGCAGGTCTGGATCGGCGACCGGCACTTCTGCCCCGGCGCGCTGCTGCGGGGTTGGGACGCGGCCGGCGCCGGCTTCATCGTGCGCGAGCACGCGCGCCATCCGCGGCTGAGCGGTGAGAGCGCCTGGCGCAAAGCCGGCCGGACCGAGACCGGCCGCCTGCGCGAGCAGGCGATCACGCTGGCGGATCCGGGCGCGCAGGCCGCCCCGTGGCGGCGGATCGAGCTCACCCTCGACCGGCCGAGCCAGGCGGGGGAGCGGATCCTGCGGGTCTGGACCAACCTGCCGGCCCAGGTGAGCGCGGCTCAGATCGCGCAGGCCTACCGGGACCGCTGGCGCATCGAGGGGATGTTCCAGCGCCTGGAGCGCGTGCTGCACAGCGAGATCACCAGCCTGGGCCATCCGCGCGCGGCCCTGCTCGGCTTCGGCGTGGCGCTGCTGGCCTACAACGTGCTGGCGCTGATCGAGCGCTGCGTGGAGCGGGCGCAGACCGCCGCCGGGAAGCCGGCCCCGACGGTGTCGCTGTATCACCTCGCCCTGCAGGTCCGCAGCGGTTACGAGGGCCTGCGCATCGCCCTGCCGGCCGACTGCGCGACGGGACCCGCGGGCGATCCCAAGGCCCTGGCCGCGCGCCTGCTGAGCCTGGCCCGGCGCATCGACCCCAAACGCGTGGCCGCCAGCCAGCGAAAACCCAAGCCGCGGTCTACCGAGCCCGCACGCCAGACCAACGCCCATGTCGCAACCGCCAGGGTTCTGGCAAATCAAACACCTTGAAAGGGCTGGG
>NZ_VRVD01000966.1:0-1254 GCF_008040015.1 Methylobacterium sp. WL18
GCCTTTGCCAGCATGCCCGATCCAGCCGCGACCGGCTCGATCGAGCCGGTCGCGGCTGGATCGGGCATGCTGGCAAAGGCCGCGATCGGACTCGCGGGGGTGGATTCGCGCTGCACGCGCAAGGTCCAATGGGCGGCGGTGGAGAGAGCGGCGATCCCGAGGATCGCCTTGATGCCGCCGGTGAGCAGGGCTCGCATGGTGGTCAGGCCCGAAAGAACGCGGTTACGCCGGACCGGATCCCGGCCCCATCGCATCATCGCGCGGGAGCGTGAACGAAGCTGCAACCGCCTGGCGTTGCATCGTCCCGGATCGGGGCAGGGCGCCGGATCGGGGGGCCTGGACGCCGCCGCGGGCGCCTGTCCGCGCCGGTAGCGAACGGAAATCTTTGTGGGCCTTGCGCCGAGCCCGCGGTTCCTGTTCCCCGCGCTCCCGACACTCCTGCAGCGACTCGGCCCACTGAGCCTCACAGGATTGGTCCAGAGAACTGGTCCGAACCACCCCGTCACTGCCGGCCCCGCTACCATGCAGGCCCGAGCGGGCTCGCGAAACCTTCAGGCGCATCGGCCGCGGGAGACCGCTCGTGTAGAGGGTGGCAGCCGAGCCGGCAACAGAGCGACGGCCGATTCGGCGCCCCCCGCGGCGATCAGCGCGCCGCAGCGGCCGCGGCGAAGCGCATCAGCGCGGCGATCTCGGCGTCGTCCGACCCCGCGGCCAGGCGCGCGTACAGATCGGCAAAACCCGAAAACACCTGCCGCCCGGCCGCGTCCGGCCCGAGGAAGTCGGCGATCTCACCCATCTCGGGCGCCCAGCGATAGGCCTTCGGCGCCATGTCGGGCAGGGCCTTGGCGAACCGGGCCAGCAGCGCCGGCTCGTTCTCGGCGAGCTCTTCGAGAAGAGCCGTACCGGCCCCGGCCCGCTCGGCGGCCAGGACCATGAGGGCGGCGAGCGCCGTCAGGCCCTTGTTGAGGCCGGCATAGCTCATCTTGAGGCTGGAGGCCGCGCCGACGGGCCCGGGGCAGACGCGCAGGTCCAGCCCCAACGCGCGCAGGGCCATCGCCGGGGCGGTATCGTCCCCGGAGACGTAGACGCGGGGCCCCGTGCTGCCGGGCTTCGGCGGCAGGCCCAGGATCGCCCCGTCGAGGAAGGGCGCGCCCGCGCCGGCGACGATCGCGGCGATGCGCCCGACCGTGTCCGGGCTGACGGCGTTGGCGTCGACATAGACCGGCTTGCGCGGCGCCGCCGCCAGGACCGGGG
>NZ_VRVD01000967.1:0-1254 GCF_008040015.1 Methylobacterium sp. WL18
GGCGAGCGGCTGGCGCCGGCCGAGCGCTCGCTCTCCGCCGTCACCCTGTGCCGGGCGGCGGTCCCGCGGGGATTTCCGCTGGCCCACCACAACGTGTTCTTCTCGGACGACTACCGGGCGGAGTTCGACACGATCCTGCGGCGGCGCCGCCTGCCCGACGACCCGACCATCTACATCTGCGCGCAAGACCGGACCGAGACGGGCGCCGCGCCCGCCGGGCCGGAACGCCTGCTGATGCTCGTCAACGCTCCGGCGGACGGCCGCGAGCGCCCGCTGACGCCCTCGGAGATCGCCCGATGCGAGACGAATCTGAACCGCCGACTGGAGGCCTGCGGGCTGACCTTCGCGGAAACCCTGCCCCCGGTGGTGACGGACCCGGCCGGGTTCGAGAGCCGGTTTCCCGGGAGCGCGGGGGCGCTCTACGGCCGGGCGCCGCAGGGCTGGGCCTCGACCTTCAAGCGGGCGGGCGCCCGGACGGCGTTGCCGGGGCTGTACCTGGCGGGGGGCACGATCCATCCCGGCCCGGGCGTGCCGATGGCGGCGCAATCGGGCCGGCTGGCGGCGGCGGCGATCCTGCAGGACCGCGATTCGACGGCCCGGTCGCGCAAGACGGCTACGCGTGGTGGTACGTCGATGCGGTGAGCGACGACGGTCGCCAGGGGCTGACGATCATCGCGTTCATCGGCAGCGTGTTCTCGCCCTACTACGCCTGGAGCGCCGACAAGAACCCGTTCGCGCACTGCGCCATGAACGTGGTGCTGTACGGCGACCGCAGCCGCTTCGCCATGACCGAGCGCGGCGCCGGAAGCCTGTCGCGCAGCCGCCACCACATCGCCATCGGCCCCAGCGCGATGGAATGGGACGGCACCGCCCTGACGGTCCGGATCGACGAGCGCGGCGCTCCCCTGCCCCACCGCATCCGCGGCACGGTGCGCCTGGAGCCGCGGGGCTTCACCCCCGGGCCGTTCCACCTCGACCCGGGCGGGCGCCACCGCTGGTGGCCGATGGCGCCGTCCTCGCGGGTCGAGGTCGCCTTCGACCGGCCGGGCCTGCGCTGGACCGGCAGCGGCTACTTCGACACCAACGACGGCGACGAGCCCCTGGCCTCGGCCTTCACCCGCTGGACCTGGTGCCGGGCCGACCTGCCGGACGGGGCCGCGATCCTGTACGATGTGCGCCACCGCGGCGGCGGCGGCCAGAACCTGTCGCTGCGCTTCGCCCACGACGGCAGCCGCCGCGAGATCCGCCCGCCGC
>NZ_VRVD01000968.1:0-1248 GCF_008040015.1 Methylobacterium sp. WL18
GCCTCCGACCGGTAATGCCCGGCGCTCGGGCCGGCCTCAGCCCGGCCGGCGCTCGCAGGGCCGCCGTACCAGTCGAAGAAGAAGCGCTCGAACGGCGCGCGGGTCTCGGCCAGGAACCGCCAGACCGCCGAGACCAGCCGGTCGGTCTCGGGCCGCGGCGCCTCAGCCAACCCGAGCCGGCCGAACAGCGCCTGCGCAAACCCGTCCTGCAGGGCGGGGCCGAAGCCGGACAGGGCCGCTTCCAGGCGGGCTTGCGGGGCGAGCGTCAGGAGGCAATCGGCCAGCCGGGCGAGGTTCCAGAACAACGCCTCGGGCTGGCGACCGAAGCTGTAGAGGCCGGTCTCGTCGAAATAGGCGGCGGTGAAGTCCGGGTCGTAATGCGGCAGGAAGCGCCAGGGGCCGTAATCGAAGCTCTCGCCGGTGACGTTGATGTTGTCGGAGTTGAGCACCCCGTGGACGAAGCCCGCCGCCGCCCATTGCGCGCCGAGACGGGCGACCCGGCCGACCACGTCCTCCAGGAAGGCGACGCCCCGGTCCTCCAGGCTCTCGCGCCAGAGTTCCGGCCGGTGGGTCTCGATGGTGTGGTCGAGCAGCCGGGCTATGTTGTCCGGCTCGCCCAGCGCCAGGAAGCGCTGGAAGCTGCCGATGCGGATATGCCCGTGCGAGAGCCGCACCAGCACGCCGGAGCGGGCCGGGGAGGGCTCGTCGCCGCGCACCAGATCCTCGCCGGTCTCGATCAGGCTGAAGCTCTTCGACGTGTAGACGCCCTGCGCCTCCAGCAGGGCCGTGGCCAGCACCTCGCGCACGCCGCCCTTGAGGGTGAGCCGCCCGTCGGCCCCGCGGGACCACGGCGTCGTGCCGCTGCCCTTGGTGCCGAGATCGAGCAGCCGCCCGTCCTTCAGGTCGTGCAGTTGCGCGAACAGGAAGCCGCGTCCGTCGCCGAGCTCCGGGTTGTACGAGCGGAACTGGTGGCCGTGGTAGCGCAGCGCCAGGGGCGTCTCGAAGCTTCCGGGCAGCGGCGCGAACCAGCCGAAATGGGCGATCCAGTCATCATCGGACAAGCCGGAGAGGCCGACGCGCGCGGCCCAGGCCTGGTTGCGGTAGCGCAGGATCGCGGCCGGGAAGCGCGCGGCCGCCACGGGATCGTAGAAGGCGGATCCGAGATCGGCGTGGCGCCGGGACGGCCGGTAGGGTCTGGGTTCGGTCACGCGGCGCGTCTCCCGGGCTGGCGGCGCGGGTGCTGCCGAA
>NZ_VRVD01000969.1:0-1248 GCF_008040015.1 Methylobacterium sp. WL18
GGCCGATCCGGCGGCGCCGCTGCGGCTGCTCTGCGTCGGCCGGCTGGTCGCCAAGAAGGGCCACGATGACCTGATCGACGCGCTGGCGGCCCTGCCCCCGGGCCTGCACTGGCACCTCGACCTGATCGGCGGCGGCGAATTGCGCGACCCGCTCGAAGCCCGGATCCGCGCGCTCGGGCTCTCGGACAGAATCACGTTCCGGGGAGCCCAGGCGCAGCCCACCGTGATCGACGCGATGCGCGCGGCCGACCTGTTCGTTCTGCCGACCAAGCCCGCGCCGGGCGGCGACCGGGACGGGCTGCCGAACGTGCTGATGGAAGCCGCGAGCCAAGCGCTGCCGATCCTGGCCACCGCCTTCGCGGGCACGCCGGAATTCCTGAGCGACGGCACCCACGCAATCCTGGTCGCCCCGGGCGACCCGGCGGCCCTGTCGGCGGCCCTGGTGCGGCTGTGCGCCGACCCGGCCCTGCGGCTCCGGCTCGGTGCGGCCGCGCGGGTGCGGCTGGTTCAGGACTTCTCCGAAGACGCCGCCATCGACCTGATCGCCGAGGCCCTGCGCGCCTCCGCGGGCCTCGCCGCACCGGTGAGGACCCGCCAACCGGACATGGCCCCGTGCGGGTCCTGATCGCGGTCACGCATCTCCTCGGCGCCGGGCATCTCACCCGCGCGGCCGCTCTGGCGCGCGCCTTCGCGGCCTCCGGCCACGACGCCCTGCTGGTCTCGGGCGGCGTCCCGGCCCCGATGGTGCGGCTGGGCGATGTCCGCCTGGTGCAGCTGCCGCCGCTCCACGTCGCCGGCACCGACTTCGCCCGGCCCCTGGGACCGGACGGCAGCCCGGCCGATTCAGCCCTATTCGCAAACCGCCGCGCCCTGATGCTGGACGCCCTGGCGGATTTCGCCCCCGACGCGGTCATCACCGAGCTGTTCCCGTTCGGCCGCCGGGCCTTGGCCGCCGAGTTCCTGGCCCTGGTGGAGGCGGCGCAGGTGCGTCGGCCGCGCCCGCTCGTGCTGGCCTCCCTGCGCGACATCCTGGTCGCTTCCGCCAAGCCGGAGCGGATCGGCGCGGTCCATGAGCGGGTCGCGCGTCTCTACGATGCCGTGCTGGTTCACGGCGACCCGGCCCTCGTGCCGCTCGACGCCTCCTGGCCGCTCGATGCCGGAACCGCGGGCAAGATCCGCTACACCGGCTACGTCGACGAGGGTTCCCCGGCCGTGCCGGCGGCGACGCGCGCGGGCGTGCTGGTGGCG
>NZ_VRVD01000096.1:0-11196 GCF_008040015.1 Methylobacterium sp. WL18
CACCTGCAGGCCCCCCGTCGGCACGCCGAGGGCGCCGAGCAGGGCCAGCGCGTCGGCCTTGGCGTCGAACACGTCGACGGTCTTGGCCGCGCCGTCCCAATGGCGCCCGGCGCCCGTCAGGGTGGCACTGCCGCGGCGCACGGCGGCGGCGCGGATGCTCTGCCCTTCCGGCTCGTCCGAGGCGAAGCACTGGCCGACCTCGAACAGGGCCGCGTCCGGGTAGCCGCGGTCGGCGTTGCGCTGCGCCGCCCGCAGCAGGCCCGGCACGAGGCTCGGGCGCATGTCCGACAGTTCGGACGCGATCGGGTTGGCGAGCACGAGGTCGGCGCCGCCACCGCCGAACAGCTCGGCATCGGAATGCGGGACGAAGGACCAGGTCACCGCTTCCATCAGTCCGCGGCTCGCCAGGGCCCGCTTGGCCGTCCGGGTGCGCTTCTGCATGACCGTGAGCAGCGGCCGGCCGATCCCGGCAAGTCGCGGCAGCGGCTTCGGCTCGATCCGGTCCAGGCCGGCGATGCGGATGACCTCCTCGACCAGGTCTGCCTTGCCCTCGACATCGGGCCGCCAGGACGGCGTCAGGACCTTCACCCGGTCACCGGTGCCGGAGATGTGGAAACCCAGCGTCTCCAGGATCAGCTTAATCTCGATTCGCGGCAGCTCGATGCCGGCCAGGCGCCGCACCTCGGTCCAAGGGAAATCGATGATCCGCTCCGCCTCCGGCGGCTCGCCGGCGATCGTCGCCTGGGAGGGCGTGCCCCCGCACAGATCGACCACGAGGCGCGTGGCAAGGTCGAGGCCGGGGATTGTGAAGGCCGGGTCGACGCCGCGCTCGAACCGGTAGCGCGCATCGGTGATGATGCCGAGCCGGCGCCCGGACTGGGCGATGTTGGCCGGATCCCACAGGGCCGATTCGATCAGCACGTCCGTGGTGGTCTCGTCGCAGCCGGAGGCCTGGCCGCCCATGATGCCGGCGATCGATTCGACGCCGGCTTGGTCGGCGATCACCACGGCGTCGTCGGTGAGCGGGTAGGTCCGCCCGTCGAGCGCCAGCAGGCTCTCGCCCTCCTGGGCGCGCCGCACCGTCAGATGACCCGAGACCTTGGCGGCGTCGAACACGTGCAGCGGCCGGCCGCGATCGAAGGTGACGTAGTTGGTGATGTCCACGAGCGCGTTGATCGGCCGAAGACCGATCGCCCGCAGCCGGGCCTGCATCCAGGCCGGCGACGGACCGTTCTTCACGCCCCGCACGAGCCGCAGAGCGAAGAGCGGGCAGAGCCGGCGATCCTCGGGTGCGAAGGACAGGTCGACCTCGACCGGGCAGGGGCCTTCGCCGCGCACACCCGGCGCAGCCTCGTGCTTGAGGGTGCCGATCCCGGTCGCCGCGAGGTCGCGGGCGATGCCGTGCACCGAGGTGCAGTCCGGACGGTTCGGCGTCAGGTTGATCTCGATGACCGCATCGTCGAGCCCGGCATAGAGGGCGTAGCCCTGGCCGACCG
The DNA here is from genome assembly GCF_008040015.1 of Methylobacterium sp. WL18. Lineage (NCBI taxonomy): Bacteria > Pseudomonadati > Pseudomonadota > Alphaproteobacteria > Hyphomicrobiales > Methylobacteriaceae > Methylobacterium > Methylobacterium sp. WL18. The sequence continues at coordinate 1,497 of NZ_VRVD01000096.1, forward strand.
GCGCATCGGCCGGGAGTTCGAGGATGCCGTCATGGTCATCCCCGAGTCCGAGTTCCGCCCCCGAGCACAACATGCCGTGGCTCTCGACGCCGCGGATCGTGCCGACCGAGAGGGTGATCGCCTTCCCGGGCACGTAGGTGCCGGGCGGCGCGAACACCGAGACGAGACCCGCGCGTGCGTTCGGCGCACCGCAGACCACCTGGATCGGCGCGCCGGCCCCGGTCTCGACGGTGCAGACCCGGAGTCGGTCGGCGTTCGGATGCTGCTCGGCCGTCAGGATCCGGGCGACGACGTAGGGCTTGAGCGCGGCCGCCTTGTCCTCGACGCCCTCGACCTCGAGACCGATGCGCGTCAGCGTCTCGGCGATGGTGTCGAGGGACGCCTCGGTGTCGAGGTGTTCCTTGAGCCAGGAGAGGGTGAATTTCATCGATCGTAACCTCTCGGCTCAAGAGAGCCGGGCTTTCGTTATGAGGAGGATGGCCAGCTTGCGGCGTTGATCGTCGCCCAGGGACTCAAGAGCCTCCACGGCCTCTCCGGCGCGAGCCACGATCGCGAGTGTTTCATTCTTGTTCACGAGCAGGGCCGGAGGGCTGTAATCGGCGAGGTGACGCCGCTCCTGGAGAAACGCGAAGGTCGCACCGATCCTGGCCACGACAGGTCCGATCTCGGCTGCCTCAGCGGAGGTGAGACGCTTCCTCGCTTGGCCATGATCGAGCATGCGGTAGATGGGCTCCAATTCGCCGGTTCGGCTCCAGCCGACGATCACACTCGCGCAAACGAAACAAAAACCGTGGAAGACGGCGTAATAGGCCGTGCTCACCGCACGTCGCATCGACGCCTTGCGCAAGTTCATCCGACCGCTCTGGTGGGCTAGCGTTTCGGCCACTTCGAGAAGGTCGTAGACGATGGGATTGCCGAGCCGTGGCATTACGGATTCCCACACTCGTCATCCGTTAACACCTCATCATCGGGATATTCGACATTCAGATAGGGGAATCGATCTTCGCCCCGCTCCAAGAGTTGCATCCGCAAATCGGCGTTGGCCCCATTTAATCGCCCTCCGTCAGTAACGCCGGAACCGGGTTTGAAGACCGCTTTCAGGAACAAGGACGGCTCGCCGGAGTGATCGAAGCCAGGATGCACCTCGACCCGCTCGTAACCGGAACTTCCAAGCGTCCGAGCAAGGATCTCGCTGGCGATCGTACGGATCTCGCTCTCAGTCATCATCGCCGCCTCCCGACCTCTCCCTACCCCGTCAGACCGCCGATCAGGCTCGGCACGTCGAGCGGCCGGAAGCCGTAATGGTCGAGCCATCGCACGTCCGCGTCGAAGAACGGACGCAGGTCCGGCATGCCGTATTTCAGCATGGCGATGCGGTCGATGCCGACCCCGAAGGCGAAGCCCTGCACGGCGTCCGGGTCGAGGCCGCAATTGCGCAGGACGTTCGGGTGGACCATCCCGCAGCCTAGGATCTCCAGCCAGTCGTCGCCCTCGCCGAAGCGGATCTCGCCGCCCTTGCGGGAGCACTGGATGTCGACCTCGGCCGACGGCTCGGTGAACGGGAAGAACGACGGGCGGAAGCGCATCTTCACGCCGTCGACCTCGAAGAACGCCTTGCAGAACTCCTCCAGCACCCACTTCAGGTTGGCGATGTTGGCCGCCGTGTCGATCACCAGGCCCTCGACCTGGTGGAACATCGGCGTGTGGGTCTGGTCGGAATCGTGCCGGTAGGTCCGGCCCGGGATGATCACCCGGATCGGCGGCGTCTGAGACCGCATCGTGCGGATCTGGACGGGCGAGGTGTGGGTGCGCAGCACCTTGCGCTTCCCGGCATGGTCCGGCGCCAGGAAGAAGGTGTCGTGCATCTCGCGCGCCGGGTGGCCGGGCGGGAAGTTGAGTGCCGTGAAGTTCAGTTCGTCGGTCTCGATATCGGGGCCTTCCGCGACGGCGAAGCCCATGTCGGCGAAGATCGCCGTGATCTCGTCGATGACCTGGGTGATCGGATGGATCCGGCCGCGGACCTCCGGGGCCTCGCGCAACGGCAGCGTCACGTCGACCCGCTCGGAGGCGAGGCGTGCCTCCAGGGCGGCTTCCATCAGAACGGTCTTGCGGGCGGTGACGGCGCCCTGGATCCGGTCACGCAGGCCGTTGATCAGGGGCCCGCGCTCCTTGCGCTCGTCCGACGTCATCGAGCCCAGCGTCTTCAACAGGTCCGAGACGCTGCCCTTCTTGCCCAGCGCGGCGACGCGCACCGCGTCGAGGGCCGTCTCGTCGGAGGCCGCCGTCACTTGAGCCAGGAGGTCGCGTTCGAGGGTATCGAGATCGGTCATCGCTGCCTTCGAGCAGGGTTGTCGGAGCCGCCGTTGCGGCGTGCTCTCGCGCGTTGTTCGCCGTCGCGCAAGCGTGCGCGTGTCAGGGCCGTGCCCCTGGAACGCAGAAGGCGCGACTCTCGGGAGAGAGCCGCGCCTTCCTGTGTCTCGCCGAGGGCCTGAGGTCAGGCGGCCTTGGCGGTGGTCTCGGGGAGGGCGGCCTTGGCCTTCTCGACCACGGCGGCGAAGCTCGCCGGCTCGTGGATCGCCAACTCCGACAGCGCCTTGCGGTCGACGACGATGCCGGACTTCGCAAGACCGTTGATGAAGCGCGAATAGGTCAGGCCATGCTCCCGGACCGCCGCGTTGAGGCGCTGGATCCAGAGGGCGCGGAACGTGCGCTTCTTATTCTTGCGGTCGCGATAGGCATACTGCATGCCCTTCTCGACCGCCTGCTTGGCGATGCGGATGGTATTCTTGCGCCGGCCGTAATAACCCTTGGCGGCCTTCAGAACTTTTTTGTGCTTCGCGTGACTGGTCACGCCGCGTTTGACGCGGGCCATCGGTTATCTCCTGGTTTCGACGAAAGACAGTGGCAACGGGTGACGAAGGCTTACCGCGCGTTCGGCAGGAAGTACTTCTTCACGTTGGCAGCATCGCCCTCGAACAGGGTCGTGGTGCCGCGCAGGTTGCGGATCTGCTTGGTCGTCCGCTTGATCATCCCGTGGCGCTTGCCGGCCTGGGCGTACATCACCTTGCCGGTGCCGGTGATCTTGAAGCGCTTCTTGGCGCCCGATTTGGTCTTCAGCTTGGGCATTTGGCTCTCCGTTGCGCGAAAATCCCTCCAGGCCGACCCGTGAGGGTCGGATGAGGTGTGCGCGATGATGCTTCTGGTGGAGCAGCACGAGCCGCCACGGCAGCCCTATCGGCCGGGCGGTTCGACGCGGGGCGGCTTATGACAGAAACGCGAAGCCACGGCAACGGCTTCGGCGGCATCGCAGCCCTCCGCTCATACAGCCTGGAAGCAGGCTCGCATCGGGGAATGCGGGGACAGCTTCCGCGCTGCACAAAAGTTATCGAGACAACCTGCAGGCGCAGGAACCATAACCTTGGCCGTCGGTTTCATTCATGTCCCGCTCAGGCCGGCAGAGTTAGACCTCTCGTCAAAGTCGGCCAACCAGGAGACACTTCGTGCGCATTGCCCAAATCGCTCCGTTGTCGGAGGCCGTCCCTCCGAAGTTCTACGGCGGCACCGAGCGCGTCGTCAGCTGGATCACGGAAGAACTGGTCCGCCAGGGCCACGACGTCACCCTGTTCGCCAGCGGCGATTCGGAGACGTCGGCCAAGCTCGCCGCCTGCACGCCCGAGGGCCTGCGCCTGCTCGGCTACCGGGATCACACCGCCAGCCACCTGGCCATGCTGCATCAGGTCCATCGCCGGGCGCACGAGTTCGATATCCTGCACTTCCACATCGACCTGCTCCAGTATCCGATGTTCGAGGATCTGAACCACAAGTGCATCACCACGATGCACGGTCGGCTCGACGTGCCGGACTTCATGCCCGTCTACCGCACGTTCACCGGCATGCCGCTCGTGTCGATCTCCGACAACCAGCGCGAGCCGATGCCGCCGAACGTCAACTGGCTGGCGACGATCCATCACGGCCTGCCGTCGCAGAATTGCCCCTACACCCCCGATGCTGCGGGCGGCTACCTGGCGTTCCTGGGCCGCATCTCCCCTGAGAAGCGCCCCGACCGTGCCATCGAGATGGCGATCCGCTCGGGCACGCCGCTCAAGATCGCCGCCAAGGTCGATAAGGCGGACCAGGATTACTGGGACGAGGTCATCGAGCCGATGACCCATCACCCGCTCGTCGAGTACATCGGCGAGATCAATGAGGAGCAGAAGAAGGCGTTCCTTGGCAACGCCCTGGCGCTTGCCTTCCCGATCGATTGGCCGGAGCCCTTCGGCCTGGTCATGATCGAGGCGATGTCGGCCGGCACGCCGGTGATCGCGTTCCGCAACGGCTCCGTGCCGGAGGTGATCAAGGACGGCGTCAGCGGCGTGCTGTGCGAGACCATGGACGACGCGGTGAACGCGGTGGCCAAGGTCAAGACCATGAGCCGCGAGGGCGTGCGCCGCCATTTCGAGAGCCAGTTCACCGCCGAGTGCATGGTCAAGAAGTACGTCGCCGCCTACGAGGAGCTCCTGTCCCGGGGCGCCGACGTGATCCAGATGCAGAAGTCCGGGTTCCAGCCGCATTACGGCGACGTCAACGGCTCCGCGCGTCCGGCCATCTCGGTCGCCGCGATGCCGGCCTAAGATCCGGCATCGGGCTTGCGAGAGACGGCCAGCCCGGCCTAGCGTCGTAAAGGCGCCTCATCCGAATGGTCACGAGGGCCGCCGCATCAGCGTTGATGCGGCGGCCCTCTCGATTCGTACCCTCACACGCACTCGGAGACGTTCTGCATGGCGGCGGAGAATACGGCGGCCCACGACGCGACCGCGCGGACACAGGGCGGCACCGTCTCGGTAGCCCCTGGCTTCCAGGACGCTGACGATGTGCTGCCGACCTACCACATCGAGGCTCACACCTCGCTGGTCGAGCGCCCGCTGCGGGCCCTGAAGTTCGGCGAGGCGTTCGGCGTCCTGGATTCCTACGGGGATATCGGCGTCCAGCCCGGACCGGAGGGCCTGTACTTTCAGGACACCCGGTACCTGTCCCGCCTGGAACTCACGGTGGAGGGCCAGCGTCCGCTGATGCTGTCCTCGGTGATGCAGGACGACAACGGCGCTCTCAGCGTCGACATGACGACGCCCGACATCCGCCTCGACGCCCACGACGAGACCTCGATCCCGCGCGAGACCATCGCGATCGAGCGCACCAAGTTCCTGTTCCGGGGCGCCTGCTACGACCGCATCGGCCTGCGCTCGTTCGATTCCAAGCATCGCCGCCTGCGCATCGCCATCACGTTCGATGCCGATTACCGCGACCTGTTCGAGGTGCGCGGGACGGACCGCAAGGAGCGCGGCAAGCGCGGCGTCCTGGTGGCGAGCGACCGGGAGGTGCAGTTCCGCTATGTCGGGCTCGATGAGATCGTGCGCACGACCTCCCTCCACTTCGGCCCGAAGCCGGACGTGATCGAGCCGGGCCGCGTGGCCTTCGACGTGTCCCTGCCGCCGGAGGGCCGTGCCTCCCTGTTCATCCGCGTGGCCTTCGAGGCCCACCGGGCCTTCACGAAGCCCCCGGGCGCCGAGATGGTCGGCGAGGACGCGGCCGCCAAGCTGACCCTGGCGGCCAATGTCGGCGGCGCCCGTCGCGAGCCGAAGGACCTCGCCGAGGGCATGATCTTCGCCCGGGCCTATCGCGATTCGCGTCGGGACCTGCGCGAGCTGACGGCGGGGATCACCACGATCATCTCGTCGAACGACCAGTTCAACGAGGGCCTGTGCCGGGCCACGGCCGACCTCTACATGCTGGCGAGCCGCACGCCGGAGGGGATCTACCCGTTCGCCGGCATCCCCTGGTATTCCACGGTGTTCGGCCGCGACGGCATCATCACCGCCATGATGGCGCTGTGGATCGATCCGAAGTTCGGCCGCGGCGTCCTGCGCTACCTCGCCGCGACCCAGGCCCGGGCGGTCGACCCTGCCGCCGACGCCCAGCCCGGCAAGGTGCTGCACGAGACCCGCCGGGGCGAGATGGCGATGCTCGGCGAAGTGCCGTTCCGCCATTACTACGGCACCATCGACGGCACGCCGCTCTTCGTGATGCTCGCCTGGGAGTACTACGCGGTCACGGGTGACCTCGAGACCATCAAGGCGATCTGGCCATCCCTGGAACTCGCCCTCGAATGGATGGACCGGTACGGCGACCGCGACGGCGACGGCTTCGTCGAATACGCCCGCGACACCGACAAAGGCCTCGAGAACCAGGGCTGGAAGGACAGCCACGATTCGATCTTCCACACCGATGGCCAACTCGCCAAGGGCCCGATCGCGCTGTGCGAGGTGCAGGGCTACGTCTACGCCGCCAAGAACGGCATGGCCAAGCTCGCGGCGCTGCTCGGGCACGATCCGATGGCCGAGCGCCTGTCGCAGGAAGCCACCGCCCTGCGCGAACGCTTCGACGCCGCGTTCTGGAACGAGGAGATCGGCACCTACGCGCTGGCGCTGGACGGCTCCAAGAAGCAGTGCGCCGTGCGCTCGTCGAACGCCGGGCACGCCCTGTTCACCGGAATCGCCAAGCCGGAGCGGGCCGCCCGGGTCGCCGAGACCCTCCTGGGCAAGGACGGCTTCAACGGCTGGGGCGTGCGCACCATCGCCAAGGGCGAGGCGCGCTACAACCCGATGTCGTACCACAACGGCTCGATCTGGCCGCACGACAACGCCCTGATCGCGATGGGGCTGGCCCGCTACGACCGCAAGCACGAGGCGGCGCGCATCTTCCAGGGGATGTTCGACACCTCGCTCTACCAGGACCAGAAGCGGCTACCGGAACTGTTCTGCGGCTTCATGCGCCGGCGCCAGCGCGGTCCCGTGGCGTACCCGGTGGCCTGCAGCCCGCAGGCCTGGGCCGCGGCAGCGCCCTTCGCGTTCCTGGCCGCCTGCCTGGGCCTGGAACTCGACCACGACCGCAACAGCGTCCGGTTGAAGAATCCGGTCCTGCCCGGATTCCTCGACGGCGTGACGCTCTACAACGTCAAGCTGGGTCACTCGCGCCTGGACATCCGGTTCCAGCGCTACGACGACGACGTCACGGTCTCGGTGCTGCGCCGCCACGGCGACGTGCAGCTGATCGTGACGAAGTAGGCGGGCCCGCCAGTCGCCGCGGCCCGGTGACGGCGCCGCGGCGGCTGGCTTGCAGCCGACGTTAGGCTTTGTTCATGGCAGGTCGAGGACGGGACAGCTGACACGCCCCTTCCCGGACGCCTGGACCGTCAGTGGAATGTGCTCCGGGACCCCGGAGGGGGACGCGCCGCGAGGCGGCAACAATGAATGATTTAGCGGACGCTTCGCGGGTCTTCGTGCTGGGTCCCGGATCGCATTCCGCTGCTGCTGCATACGCCCGGGAAAAGGCGCTGCGCGAACGGCAATGTTCTCGGATGATAGCTTCTCGTCGGTCTCCCGTCTGCGGACCGCCCGACTTGGTGTAAGGGGCAACGTCAGCCCATCCGTCCCGGGACACGCCCCATGCCGGCCGCTCAATCCGCTCTGTCGCTCGCTCAGGCGCTGATCCGCTGTCCCTCCGTGACGCCTGAGGATCGCGGCGCCCTCGATATCGTGGCGCAGGCATTGAGCGGAGCGGGCTTTTCGGTGGAGCGCCCGGTCTTCGCCGAGCCGGGCTATCCCGATACGCCAAACCTGTACGCGCGCATCGGCACGCGCGGCCCCTGCCTCGTGTTCGCCGGCCACACCGACGTGGTGCCGGAAGGCGACGGGGCCTGGCGCCACGGACCGTTCGACGGGGCGGTGGCGGACGGCATGCTCTACGGCCGCGGCGCCGCCGACATGAAGGGCGGCATCGCCTGCATGCTGGCCGCGACCCTGGCGTTCCTGGGCCGCAGGGGCAGCGACTTTGCCGGCTCCATTGCCTTCCTGATCACCGGCGACGAGGAGGGGCCGGCGGTCAACGGTACGGTGAAGCTGCTCGACTGGGCCCGTGCCCGGGGCGAGCGCTTCGACCATTGCCTGCTCGGCGAGCCGACCAATCCGGGACGGCTCGGCGAGATGATCAAGATCGGCCGCCGGGGCTCGCTCACCGGCAAGCTGACCGTGCTGGGCCGCCAGGGCCACGTCGCCTACCCGCACAAGGCCGAGAATCCGATCCCCGGGCTGCTGCGGCTCGCCTCGGCGCTCGTCGCGGAGCCGCTCGACGGCGGCACGGCGCATTTCGACGCCTCGAACCTCGAATTCACGACGATCGACGTCGGCAACCCGGCCACCAACGTGATCCCGGCGACCGCCCGGGCGACCTTCAACGTCCGGTTCAACGACGACTGGACCGCGGAGAGTCTGGGCGCCGAACTCCGCGGGCGGCTGGAGCAGGCCGCCGGCAACGCGATCCGCTTCAGCCTGGACCTGCAGCCCTCGAACGCACCCGCCTTCCTGACCCGGCCGGACGCCTTCGTGGATCTCGTCTCCGAGGCGATCCGGGCCGAGACCGGCCTGACGCCCGCCCTGTCGACCACCGGCGGCACCTCCGATGCCCGCTTCATCAAGGATGCCTGCCCGGTGATCGAGTTTGGCCTCGTTGGCGAGACCATGCACCAAGTGGATGAATGCGTGGCCGTGGCGGATCTCGACCGCCTGACGGCAATCTACGAACGGGTGCTGGAGGCGTATTTTTCGGCACAGGACTGATCGGACGGCGCGTTCCGATCCGGTCCGATCCGGCTTCCCATCCCGCCCTCATCCTGACCTGATTGCGCCATCGGGCCTCGAAGGAGCCCTTCAGATGGCTCGGCGATCCCGGGAGGACTCCTCCGAGGCCTCCGCTTCGCTCCGGCACCTAAGGATAAGGGAGAGATAGGATCCCCGTTGCCACGAACCGTCTTCCGCCGGAAATCGCGATTTCGAATACGCGGTCAGGCGTAATCCACCCCCACGAACGTCAACCCGGCGGCCGGCGCGAGCGGCCCGCACCGGCGCTTCTCGCCGGAGGCCAGGATGTCGGCGACGTCGTCGGCCGAGAGCCGGCCGCAGCCGGCGAGCATCAGCGTTCCGACCATGGCCCGGACCTGATGGTGCAGGAACGAGCGCGCGCAGGTCGTCACCACGATCTCCTCGTGCAACGCCATCGTCGTGCGGGCGACGTCGAGCCGTTCCAGGGTCCGGATCGGGCTGTTGGCCTGGCATTCGGCGGCACGGAACGCGGAGAAGTCGTGCAGGCCGACGAGGCGCTGCGCGGCGCGGTCCATCGCGTCCGGATCGAGCGGCCAGGGCACCTGCCAGACATGGGCGCGGGTGAGCGCGGCGGGGCTGCGGCGGTTGAGGATCCGATAGCGGTAGTGCCGGCGGATCGCGGAGTAACGCGCATCGAAGCTCGTCGGGACGATCTCGGCCGAGAGGATCGCCACCGGCCGGGGGCGCAGGTGGGCGTTCAGCGCATCCCGCACCGTGTCGGCCCGCCAATCCTTGACGAGGTCGAGATGGGCGACCTGATGGATGGCGTGCACCCCGGCATCGGTCCGGCCGGCGCAGGTCAACCGGGATTGCTCGCCGGAGAAGCGGGTCACCGCCGCCTCGATCGCCCCCTGGACCGTGGGCGCCGCGGTCTGGCGCTGCCAGCCGCAGAACGGCGTGCCGTCGTATTCGATGACGAGCTTGTAGCGGGGCATCAGCCGAGACGCGTGCCGGGCGCGATGCGCGCGCCGCGCACGAACTCCGCC
>NZ_VRVD01000970.1:0-1243 GCF_008040015.1 Methylobacterium sp. WL18
GGCGGGCGAGCAGCCGGTGCGCGAGGTCGGCGACGCCACGGCCGCGGCTCACGAGGCGTGCGAGTGCCGCGCCGCGCAGGGTGACGCCGACATTGGCGGCGAGCGCCAGGTCGATCTCGATGCGACCTTCGCGGGACAACCCGTCGACCGCCTCGCGGCTCAGCCCGACCCGGGTGGCGATGCGGGCGGCGACGTCGGATCCGTCGGCGAGGGCGGCTTCGATCAGGCTGTGGCTCAGGACCGGGGCGAGCGTCACCACCGTGTCGCGCACGGCGCCGCCCCGGAGGGCGAGCGCCTCCAGGACGGCGGGCGGCGTCTCGGGGAAGGGGGCGAGCTTGCGGGCGACAACCTCGGCGGTCTCGTCGTCCACCGTGGGGATCAGGCCGCAGGCGAGGGATTCGAAGATCTCGATCTCGGCCCGGTCCCGGCCGGGTGCCCGAACGAACAGGTCGGTCTGCACCCGGAGGATCACCGGCTTGAGATCGAGATTCTCGATCCGTGCCAATTCGAGGAGCCCGGACAGGTCCGGCGGAGCGTCGACGGATGGGGGCATGAGGATCGGTTTACGCAAGACTGCAGTAAGCTCACGCTAACCGCATCGACGTGAATCGACCTTTAAGCCGCCTCCAGCGGTGCCGTGTCGTCCTGCATCATCCCGGGACCCCGCGGGGATTGGTCAGTGCGTCAGCCAGAGCGACAGGGTCAGCACCACCGCGATCGCCACGATGGCACCCGCGAAGGCCGGCGTGATCCAGGGCGTGCGCTTCTGCATGATCCCGGCCGCGGCCTTTTCGGAGGGCGCGCGCTCGTTCTGCCGCGCCAGGCGGACTTCCTGGGACGTCGGCGGTGCGCCGCCGGCCTCCTCGCAGGTGCCGAGCGGGGCGGCGCCGACATCGACATGGGGAATCTTGTCGCCGGTCCGCCCGCTGTCGATATCGCCCTTGAGCTGCGCCGAGGTCGGGTTGTCCGAATCCGGCGGCGGGTCGGCCTGCAGGTTTCCGGGTGACGGCGGGGTTTCGGATCTCAGCAGCATGGGTGGAACTCCAGTATCTCCGGGTCAACGTCCGATATCCGCTGCCGGCTGCGCCCATGGTGTCGCGGATCTCAAGTCTCGCCGGATCCGCGCTTCAGCAACGGCCGCGCGAGGCTGTGCCCGTCCTCAACGAATCCGGCGGCCTGGCAGAAGGCGCGCAGGTCGTCCTGGCCGGGGCCGGCGCTCAGGACCAGCCGGTCGCACCCGGCC
>NZ_VRVD01000971.1:0-1241 GCF_008040015.1 Methylobacterium sp. WL18
CCGGAAGGCCACGCCGAGGCCGGCTTCCGCCAACATGTCGAGGTCGTTGGCGCCGTCGCCGACCGCCAGGGTCTCGGCGGGGCCGAGCCCGAGGCCGTCGCGCAGCTCGATCAGCGTGGCGCGCTTCTCGGCCTTGCCGACGATCGGGTCTTCCACGGTGCCGGTGAGCCGTCCGTCCGCGACGCCGAGCACGTTGGCCCGGTGCTCCTCGAAACCGATCATCCCGGCAATCGGGCCGGTGAACAGGGTGAAGCCCCCGGAGACGAGGCAGGTCCGGGCGCCATGCGCTCGCATCGTCCGCACCAGCGTCGTCCCGCCCGGGGTGAGGCTGAGATGCTCGGCGATGAGCCCGTCCACCGCCGTGATCGGGATGTCCTTAAGCAGCGCCACGCGCTCGCGCAGCGCCGGCTCGAACGCGATCTCGCCGCGCATCGCCCGCTCGGTGATCGCCGCGACATGATCCTTGAGGCCCAGCGTCCCGGCGAGTTCGTCGATGCATTCCTGCTCGATCATGGTCGAATCCATGTCGGCCAGGAACAGGCGCTTGCGCCGATGCGCATCGACCGGCAACACCGCGAGGTCGATCGGCTCGCCGGAGAGCGCACTCCGCAGCCGCTCCGTGAGGGCACCGGCGTCGGCGGGATCGCCCGGCACCAGGATTTCGGCGGCGACCTCTCCGTGCAGGATCCGCGGCGGGTGCTCCGTCCCGAGCGCGGCGCGCGCCTCGGTCAGCACCGCGTCGGTGATGGACGGCCGAGCCGGGTTTGCTATCAGGACCGCGACCAGCATCGTGGAGGTTCGCCTTGCCAGACCGGATGGAGGCCGGGGGGCGCCCGGCGGCGATCCTCATCGCAGGGCCTACCGCGTCGGGCAAGTCGGCACTGGCCGCCCGGCTGGCCGAGCGCCACGGCGGCGTCGTGATCAACACCGATTCCATGCAGGTCTACGGCGATCTGCGCCGCCTCACCGCCCGGCCCGACCCCGACGAGGAGGTCCGCGTGCCCCACCGGCTCTACGGCCATGTCGACGGAGCCGTGAACTACTCCGTGGGACAGTTTTCCCGGGACGTGACCGCACTGTTGGCGATGCTCGACGGCTGCCTGCCGGTCTTCGTCGGCGGCACAGGCCTGTATTTCCGGGCCCTGGAACAGGGCTTTTCGGAGTTGCCGCCGGTACCGGAGGCGGTGCGCGCGCAGGTGCGCCGCGAAGCCGAGGGCCGCCCGACCGAGGCGCTGCACGCC
>NZ_VRVD01000972.1:0-1240 GCF_008040015.1 Methylobacterium sp. WL18
GTCGCGTAGGCGTGCGTTTGCGATGACGATGAGGCGTCGCATGAGTGCGGTGATGGCGACGATGGGCTTCTTTCCGGCGGCGCGCAGGCGCAGGTAGGCGTCCCGGAGGGTGGGGTTGTGGCGGCTGGCCGCCATCGCGGCCATGAAGAGGGTGCGCTTGACCTCGGGCCTGCCGCCGCGGGTTCGGCGATAGGCATCGGTGGCGCCGCTCTGGTTGGGGTGGGGGGCGACGCCGGCCAGGGCGGCGGCCTGGCGGCGGTCGATGCGGCCGAGTTCGGGCATGAGACCGATCAGGGCGGCGGCGGTGGTCGCGCCGATGCCCGGGATGGTGCGCAGGACACGCTCGGCGCGGACGAGTTCGGCGGCGGCGCGCACCAGCGCGGCGATGGCGGCGTCGAGGGCCTGGATCTGGGTCTCGAGGCAGGTTCGGAGCGCCTCCAGGCAGGAACGCACCGGCTCGGCGCCGGGGGCGGCCAGGCGGTTGGTGCAGGCGGTGCGCTGGGCTACCAGGTCGGCCCGGGTGAGCACCAGGGTCTGCAGGCGTTCGCGGTCCGGGTCGGGGGCCTGCCAGCGGGCGAGGCGTGCGTGGCGTTCCTGGGCGTAGTGGGCGAGCGCGCGGGCATCGAGGGTGTCGCTCTTGGCCAGGGTGCCGAACGAGCGGATGAAGGCCTTGACCTTGCGGGCGTCGGCCCGGTGGGCGGGGCATCCGGCCGTGAGCAGGGCGGCCAGGAGGGCGTCCTCGTAGCCGCCGGTGGCCTCGCAGACGACCAGGCAGGTCGGGTCGAGGCTGGCCGCGAAGGCGGCGAGGCTGTCGGGTTGGTTGGGCAGGGTCCGGAGGCTGGCATCGCGGCTGTCGAACACCACGATGCCGGCCTTGCCGACATCGCAGCCGAGGAAGCGGGTGGGGATCGGCGGGGCGGCGGATGCGGTGTCGGGCTGGACGTCGGCCTGGACGGCGAATCTCGGGGCGGGCTCGGGTGTGTTGGCGGCGGCCGGCATGGGGGCTATCCTGGGATGGCTTGCGATTGTCTGCGGGCGTCAGGCCGGCTGGCCGAGGGGCCCAGGCAACTCATCAAGCGTGACACGGGAAGCGAAGCGCCGACCGAGATGACGACGGGCGTTGCAGCCCTATTCCGGGACGGTCGGCGCTTCGCGCCTGGTCCGGGTGGCCACCCGGACCAGGCATCCCGCTGGCGCGGAACACCCTCAAACTAGCAGACATCCAACAGACAATTCCGGG
>NZ_VRVD01000973.1:0-1237 GCF_008040015.1 Methylobacterium sp. WL18
CTCGCGGTTCGCCGCGCTCGCGGTGCGGGCCGGCGATGCCCAGCGCGTCATCACTCCCCAACCGTACGGATTGATCCGCCCGTGCGCCCCGCTACAAGCGGTTGCGTGATCGCCCCCCGCCTGCGCCTCCTCGCCCTCCTCCCGCTGCTCTGCGCCGGCCCGGCCGCGGCGGCCCCGTCCGAGGGGGCGACCGAGACCGTCGAGCAGGCTTTGTGCCGCCTCATCGACGATTCCGCCAAGGCGCGCGGGCTGCCGGTGCCGTTCCTGACCCGGCTGATCTGGCGCGAGAGCAGCTTTCGCGTCGGCGTGGTGAGTTCGGCCGGCGCGCAGGGCGTCGCGCAGTTCATGCCCGGCACCGCCCGGGAGCGCGGCCTGCTCGACCCGTTCGATCCCGAGCAGGCGATCCCGCACGCCGCCCACCTGCTGGCCGACCTGAAGACGCAGTTCGGCAACCTCGGGCTCGCGGCGGCGGCCTATAACGGCGGTGCCGGCCGGGTCAGCAAGTGGCTGTCCGGCGAGGGCGGCCTGCCCGCCGAGACCCGGGCCTACGTCGCCGCCATCACGGGAATGCCCGCCGAGGATTGGCGCGGCGGCACCGCCGGGACGATCACGTATCCCGAGGGCGGCGCGCCGGAGGCCAAGGCCAAAGAGACCAAGCCTGACTCCAAAGCCGAGACCAAACTCGAGGCGCCGGTCACCTGCCTGCAGGTCACGGCCAGCCTGCGCATCCCGTCGCGCGGCGACCGCTTCGCGCTGGGGCCGAACGAGGGGCCGGCGGCGCCCTGGGGCATCCAGCTCGCCGGCAACTTCTCCAAGGCGCTGGCCCTGCAGAGCTTCAACCGCGCGCGCAGCGCCTATGCCGGGGTGATCGGCGAGGCCCGGCCGATGATCATCGGTACCCGCCTGCGCAACCGCGGCACCCGGGCGTTCTACCGGATCCGCCTCCCCGCCCAGAGCCGCCAGGCCGCCGACGACCTGTGCGGCCGCATCCGCAAGGTCGGGGGCGCCTGCATCGTGCTGCGGACCTGATTTTTTAACCGCTGCCCCGCTCGCGTCATCAATCCGCCCCGAGCGGAGCCCTGAATGGGCCAATCAGGGCAACCGGACGGGATATGACACGGCTCCTCATCGCGCTTGCCAGCCTCCTCGGCCTCGGCCTCGCGGCGTACGCTTTCACCGCCGCCTCGCCGCTGACCCTGTTCGACGCGATCGGCCCGCGCGACGCCGGCGGCCGCCT
>NZ_VRVD01000974.1:0-1233 GCF_008040015.1 Methylobacterium sp. WL18
GTGCCGGCCAGCGTGCCCCCGGTCCCGGCCGCGCAGACGAAGCCGTCGACCCGGCCGCCGGTCTGCTCCCAGATCTCGGGCCCGGTCCCGTCCACGTGGGCCTGCCGGTTGGCCACGTTGTCGAACTGGTCGGCGAAGAACGCCCCGTTCGGCTCCGTGGCGGCAAGCTTCTCCGCCAGCCGCCGGGCGACGTGGACGTAGTTGTTCGGGTTGGAAAACGGCACTGCCGGGACTTCCACGAGGCGGGCGCCGGCGAGCCGCAGGGTCTGCTTCTTCTCCTCGGACTGGGTGACCGGGATGACGATCAGCGTCCGGTAGCCGCGCACGGAGGCCACCAGGGCGAGGCCGATGCCGGTATTGCCTGCTGTGCCCTCCACGATGGTGCCGCCCGGCCGGATCAGCCCCTTCGCCTCGGCATCCCGCACGATGGACAGCGCCGCCCGGTCCTTCACCGACAGGCCGGGATTCAGGAACTCGGCCTTGCCCAGGATCTCGCAGCCGGTCTCCTCGGAAGCCCGGCGCAGGCGGATCAGCGGCGTGCCGCCGACTGCGGAGAGGATGTCGGGGTGGGCGGTGCGATTCAGGGTCGTCATGGGCGGGAGCCTAGGCGGATGTGCTGCGTCTGACGAGGTTCACCCGAACACATGCCCCCCATTGATCCGCAGGCCCACCGGGTGGCCGGCCGGGTGGCGGATCCCGTCGAAATCCTCCACCGCGAGCACCCGCCCCTCGGTATCGACCACCTCGATGCGCTGGCGGCCCTGGCTGCGGTAGGAGCTGCGCACGGTGCCGGACAGGTGCGCCGCCTCGGGCTCGGCGAGCTGCAATTGCCAGGGCCGGACGTAGAGCTTGACCGGGCCGATGATCCCGGCCGGCGCCGCCACCGGCGTCTCCCGGCCGCGCACCAGCACGCGGCCGCCCTCGGCCAGCGCTTCCACTTCGACGTGGTCGCCCAAGAACTTCATCACGGTCGCGGAGGCCGGGTGCTCCTGGACCTCGTCCGGGGTGCCGACCTGCTCGAGGCGGCCGCGGTCGAGCACGGCGACCCGGTCCGACAGCTCCAGGGCCTCGTCCTGGTCGTGGGTGACGAAGATCGTGGTCTGGCCGGTGCGGTCGTGGATCTCGCGCAGCCAGCGGCGCAGGTCCTTTCGGACTTGGGCGTCCAGCGCGCCGAAGGGCTCGTCCAGCAGCAGGACCCGCGGCTCGACGGCCAGCGCGCGCGCGAGCGCCACG
>NZ_VRVD01000975.1:0-1227 GCF_008040015.1 Methylobacterium sp. WL18
CGCCTGGAGGAGACCGAGCCCCTGGTCGCCGCCCTCGACCGGGCGGGGGCCGCCGACGCCGCGTCCCGCGCGCGCTACCGGGTCGCCAACGCCAGGATGCGCGAGGCCTTCGGGCTCCTGACCCGCGGCGCCATCGACAAGGCCGGCCCGCAGGTGACCCTGGCCCGCCAGGAGTACCGGCGGGCGCTGCGCGACCGGCCGGATTTCTGGGACGCGAAGTTCAACCTCGACGTCGCCTCGCGGCTGATCCGCGATTTTCCGGAGTTCGACCGCGCCGGCGGCGACGAGCTGCGCGCCGAGCCAAAGCAGATCTGGACCGATATCCCCGGGCAGCCGAGGGGCGGACCATGAGCCGGCAAACAGTTCTCAAAAATCTGCCGCTCGCCCGCAACCTGGGCGGCCGCCGCTTCCAGGCGCTGGCCCTCGCGCTCGTGCTGGTGATCGCCGCCCTCGTAGTACCGGCGCTCCCGGTGACCCGCGCGGGCGTCGCGGTGCTGGCCGTGATGGACATCACCGGCTCGATGAACGTGCGCGACTACGCGCGCGACGGCCGCCCGGAGAGCCGTCTGGAGACCGCCAAGGCGGCCCTGCGCCGGATGGTGGCGGACCTGCCCTGCGGCTCGCGGGTGGCGCTGGCGCTGTTCACAGAGCGGCGGCCGTTCCTGCTGTTCACCCCCGTGGAGGTCTGCGCCGACTTCGCGCCGCTGGACGGCGCGCTGGCGGCGATCGACTGGCGGATGGCCTGGGAGGGTGACAGCCGCGTCGCCGCCGGGCTGTATCGGGCGGTCGAGATGGCCGCCGGCCTCGGCACGGATCTCCTGTTCGTCACCGACGGCCAGGAGACGCCGCCGCTCCCCGGCGGCCGCATCCCGCCCTTCGAGGGCAAGCCCGGTGTGGTGCGGGGCCTGATCGTCGGCGCGGGTGCCTACGGCCTGTCGCCGATCCCGCGCTTCGACGAGCGCGGCCGCGAGCGCGGCTTCTACGCCGAGACCGACGTGCAGCAGGAGAACCGGTTCGGCCCCCCGCCGGCCGATGCCGAGTCCCGTGCCGGCTACAATCCGCGCAACGCCCCGTTCGGGGCCGCCGCCGCCGTGGGCAGCGAGCACCTGTCCTCCGTGCGCGAGGACCACCTGAAGCAACTCGCCGCGAGCACGGGCCTGGCCTACGCGCATCTCGACGGGGCCGGCGGGCTCGACCGCCCCCTGATCGCGGCCGGGACGCCGCGCC
>NZ_VRVD01000976.1:0-1224 GCF_008040015.1 Methylobacterium sp. WL18
CTCTTCGCGACGGGCGCCGGCGGCGGGGCCGCGGCGGGCTCGGGTGTGGAGGATCCGCCGCCGAACAGGCTTGCCAGGAAGCCGAACAGGCCGGGCCCGTCCTCCTCCTCGCCGCTCGCCATCTGGGTGGTGAGGCCGGCGACGGTGCCGCCGCGCGACAGGATCTCGGCCTTCGCCTCCTCGTAGCGCGGGAACGGGCGGTTGTCGCTCGCGAGGTGGACGGTCTTACCGTCCGGGAACAGCCGGGCGAGCTGGTCGTGGGTCATGCGCGGCCACATCCGCACGGAGCCGACGTCGAGATGGACGAAGGGCGTGCCGGCATGCGGATACCAGCCGACGCCGCCGCGCTGCATCTGCAGCCCGACTTCGCGGATCCGGTCGATCGAGACCTCGGGCAGGTAGAAGTCCATCGCCTTGCCGAGCATGTGCTGGCTGAACTCGGCGACCATCCGGGAGCGGCGGCGCAGCATCGCGTTGGTGCCGGGCGAGCGATAGGCCGAGACGACATGGATCGGCTGGGTCGCGCCGACCTGCCGGTAGGCCTCCCAGACCGTGTCGAACAGGCGCGGGTCCATCTTGATCGGCTCGTTGACGCGCCAATCGCGCAGGAGCCAGTTCATTTGCTCAAGGGCCGCGCGGTCGTACCGGCCATCGCGCTTGAACGTGATGGTCGCGCTCTCCTTGGTATGCGTGTGGTAGATCGTGAGCGTGCGGGTATCGCCGTTGGCCACCGCGTTCTCGGTCTCGACCGTTCCGGCGATCAAGCCGAGGGCCGTGCCGCACAGGGCGAGGACGAGGTGTCGGGCGGTTCTGCGAAGGCTCGGCACGGTGGTCCTGATCCTCTCCCGAACCCGCAAAGGGTGCCCGGCGGATGTCCGGTCGCGGCGATCGGCCCATGACGGCCGACAGCGCTCCCCTTCGCCTGAGTCTGCGAGGGAAACGGCTAAGGCTGGACCGTGGCGAAATCGTGCCCGGCTGTGTGGCCGCGCACCCGAGAGTTGAGGTCGAATCCCGGTGGTCGAACTACCACCAGCCGCGCGACACCGGCGCCGGTGCCGGCGTCCACAGGCCGGGTTCACCGTATTCCGGCGCCCCGTCGGCGCGGGCCGACCGGCGAACGTGCCGCCGCGGCGAGTCGTACTCGTCGTAACGCGCGCTCGGCTCCGGGTCGGCGTAACGCCGGGGGCGCGCGGCTTCGCGGCGGGGCGCCGGATGGGCCTGGGC
>NZ_VRVD01000977.1:0-1220 GCF_008040015.1 Methylobacterium sp. WL18
CAGGGCGATCGCTTGAAGGGGATCAGGCGGTCTGAGTGACGATGGCTCTGAGGTAGTCGTGGTTCCAAGCGGCGGCTTTTCTGCGGGTCTTGAGGCTGTCCGTGTCGGATGCGGTGCGGATGAGGTTCATGGCCATGTGCTTGATGGTGGCCATGTTGTGAGGCCCGTTGGCGGTGCGCAGGCGCATGAGATCGTCATGGAAGACGACATCGAGCACCCAGTGGAGCCGGTTCTCGATGCCCCAGTGAGCGCGCACGGCACGGGCGAACAGCTTGGCGTCGAGGGGGAGCGAGGACAGGAAGTAGCGCCGCTCGACCGAAGTCGTGTCGCCGCGTCCGACCGTTGCCTCGACCATGGCGATGGCCTCGAGGCCGGGGAAGCGCGGCGCGCCGGGATAGCGGCGATCCGCGGTGAGCCAAGCGACGTCGTGGCAGACGACATGGCGGCGGATCTCGCTGCGGCCGTGGCCGAGATCGATGGTCTCGTGGCTGTCGAGGCGGGCCTGCCCGGGGTCTGCGAAGAACAGGCGCACGTCCTCGGCGAGCACGGGCCAGTTGTGTTTGAGCGCGAGGAGATAGTCGGCGCCCTTGTCGAGGATGGTCTGGGCGATGGCGGTCTGCGTGCCCATGGCGTCGATCGTCACCAGGGCGCCGGTCAACTGCAGCCGCTCCAGCAGCAGCGGGATCGCCACGATCTCGTTGGCCTTCTCACCCACGGCCTCCTGGCCCAGCACCAAGCGCTGGCGCGTGGCCCAGGCCGAGACGACATGGAGTGGATGGCCGCCCTTGGCGCGGGCGCGACGCGAACTCTTGCCATCGATCGCGACGATGTCGGGCTCGGTCTCGCGCAGGGCCTCGACCCAGGCGGCAAAGCACGCCGAGAACAGGCCTGGATCGAGGGCGTTCAGAACGTCGTTGAGGGTGTCGTGCGACGGGATGCCATGTCGGAACGGCAGCATCGTGCGCAGGAATTCCAGCTTCTCCCGGCCCCAGCGTCGGATCTCGACGAAGTCCTCGGCCGAGGCCAGGGTCGCGCACAGGACCAGCAACATGATCTCCGGCAGCGGGTAGACCACCTTCCAACTCTGGCGCGGGTCTTCCAACGCCGAAAAATGCTCCACCAGTGCCTTGCCTGACATCGGATGCCTCACCAGACCGAGGCCCCCTGTGAATCACGCAAAAGGCAACACCGAAATCCATTCCTTTCAAGCGATCGCCCTG
>NZ_VRVD01000978.1:0-1219 GCF_008040015.1 Methylobacterium sp. WL18
TCGAGCCGGCCCGGGGGGCATCGCCCTGGCCGCCGTTGGCGCCGCCCTGGGCATTGCCGTCGCTGCGCAGCGACAGGTTGAGGCCGCCCCCCGAGGGATCGAGCCCCGTCTGGGACAGGGCCTGCTGCAGATGGCCGGCGTCGCGCTGGAGCATGGCCAGCGTCTCGGGCCGCTCGACCACCAGGTGGGTCATCACCGTGCCCCGCGCCTTGTCGATCTCGAGCTTGACGTCGATCCGCCCCAGTTCGGCCGGGTCGAGCCGGATCTGGAACTCGCTCGACCCGGCGAGCGAGCGCAGCCCGATGGTCATCGGCACCTGCCCGAGCGGTACCGCCGGATCCGGCGGGGCTTGCACCTGGCTCGGGGTCGGCGCGGCGGCCTGCGTCGTCGCGATCGCCGATCCGGCCGCCTGCGGTGCGAGGAGGGACGCGTCCGGATTGCCATGGAGGAGGGCGGGAGCCGGGGCCTGCATGCCGGCGGCCGGGCCGGTGCCTTGGCCGGTGCCTTGGCCGGTGCCTTGGCCGGCATCCGCCAGGGCGGTCAGGAAGTCCTGGCCGGCGGCCGCGCTCGAGGCCGCCTCCTTGCCCGAAGGATCGGCCGCACCGGCTTTGACCGCCTCGACCGGGCTGGCGCCCTGAGCCGACGGCCTCGCCATCTGAGCAGGGCCGGCCTTGGGCCCGGAGACCGCAAGGTCTGGCTTTGCTCCGGCCGCATCCGCGCCCGCGCCCTGCGTCGGCACCGCCCCAGACCCAGCGAGCCCTGCGCCGCCCGGGCCGACCGCTCCGACATCCTTGGCCTCGCCGTCGGCCGCTGCGCCGCCGGCAACGAGCGGGGCACCCTTCACCAGTTCGGCCAGCAGCGCCGGCAGCGTTCCCGGCATGGCCGGGCTCGCCGGTGGAGGCGTGGTCTGGGCCGGCACCTCGCCCGGCGCCGGTTCGACTTGCGCGGTCTCGATGGCGGCTGGATCACCGGCTTTCGGGTCTGTCCCGGCGGCGGTGGCAGCGGTCGCGTCGGGGGCAGCCTCTTGCGCCGGCCGCGTCGCCGCGTCGGAGGCTTGCTGCGCCTTCGAATCCGTATCCCGAACGGCCCCGACGGCGGCGGGATCCGACGGTTTTGCCGGCGCCTGTGTCGCGGCGCGGGTCATCGAGGTCGCGGGCCGCGCATCCGCAGCTGCCGTCCTCTGAGTCTGCGCCGGGGGCTCCGGCGGCTTGGGAAGATT
>NZ_VRVD01000979.1:0-1216 GCF_008040015.1 Methylobacterium sp. WL18
CCATCCGGGCCGTCCCAGGAGAACGAGCCGCCGATCGGCCCGCGCAGCTCGACCCGGTCGCCGACCTCGGCGGCCTCCGAGAACCAGCCCGAGACCTCGCCGTCGGGCAGCGCCTCGACCATCAGCTCGAGGGTGCCGCTGCCGTCGGGCGCCGAGGCGATCGAGTAGCTGCGCTGAGCCTGGTAGCCGTCCTCGGCGGTCAGGCGGACGTCGACGTGCTGGCCGGCCCGGTAGGCCTGCGCGATGGCGCAGCGCAGCCGAAAGCTCTTCACCTGCGGGGTGACGGGCGCGATTGCGGTGATCTCGGCCTGGTGCCAGCGGAAGACGATCGGCTCAGTCACCAGTGTAGCGCTGCTCACGCCAGGGATCCCCGTACATGTGATACCCGCGCAACTCCCAGAAGCCGGCGGTATCGGTCTGAGTGAAGCGAAGGCCCTTCACCCATTTGGCGCTCTTCCAGAAATAGAGGTGCGGCACGAGCAGCCGCGCCGGGCCGCCGTGATCCGGGTGGATCGGCTGGCCGGCATAGCGCGTCGCCACCATGGCTTGACCGTTCACGAGGTCGGCCACCGGCATGTTGGTGGTGTAGTCGTCGTAGGATTCCGCCAGGAGATACCCGGTCGGCGCCGCGATGCCGGCATCGGCCAGCAGGTCGTCGAAGCTCACGCCCTTCCAGGCGGTGTCGAACTTCGACCACTTGGTGACGCAGTGGATGTCCCCCTGCCAGGTGGTGCGGGGCAGAGCCTCGAATTCTTCCCAGCTCCACGTCTTGATCGGCCGAGAGCCCTCACGCAGCGTGAACCGCCAGGTGGCCGGATCCACGGTCGGGTTGGGGCCGATCTGCAGGATCGGGAAATCCTCGGTGAGATATTGGCCGGGCGGGATGCGCGCGCCCGTCTCGGGCGGCTGCCTGCGCCCGACGAAGCCCCGTGTCACCATGCCGGCCTCCGCTCGCGGTTGTTGTTTTGATGCGTCCGATCCGGGTTTGGTGCGTCGGAACACCCCACGTCAAGTCGCGATGTGCGGCCGAACAAACGCCCCAAAGCTGAGGTGTGGTAGTCAGCCTACGCCTGACCGAATCGCACCCATCAGGGGGAATGTCATGAAGTACCTTCTCGCGACGAGCCTCATCGTCGGGAGCCTCGCCACCCTCTCTCCGGCCGCCCAGGCCCGTGACGGGATCGGCGCCGGCGGCGCCGCGGCCCTCGGCGTGCTC
>NZ_VRVD01000097.1:0-11119 GCF_008040015.1 Methylobacterium sp. WL18
ACCAGGGCCCGGGCGCCCACCGCGGCCAAGGCGCCGGCCACGTCGACGGTCGTCCGCTCGGCGCCACCGGCATCGAGTTCCGGGATGATCTGCAGGACGCGGGCGCCCGCAAGGACATCGATTTCGGCGGGGAAGCCCGTGAGGCCGCGCGTCACATCACCCATCCGCGCTCGTTCGGCGTGGAGACGCAAGCCTCCCGCCGGCATCTGCAACATGCTGGTACCCATTGCTCCAGCATCGCGGTCGCGCTTTACGGTCTGGTAAACGCAGGCTGAAGCCGATCCGGTCAGGGATGGACTTCTTCAGGATCGAGATAGGCCTACCGGAGAGATCGATGACCGATACAGGGCCGAACTTCATCAGCGTCGGCGAAGGTAAGGCCGCACGCAAGATCGCCGTGCGGGTTCGAGAGGGCGCGAGGCCGCCGGTGGTCTGGCTCGGGGGGTTCCGCTCCGACATGACCGCCACCAAAGCCGCGGCCCTGGACGCGTGGGCCGCGGAGGAAAAGCGCGCCTTGGTGCGGTTCGACTATGCCGGCCACGGCGCCTCCGGCGGCACCTTCGCCGACTGCACCATCTCGTCCTGGCTGGAGGACGCTCAGGCGGTCCTGTCGGCCTTCGTGCCCGAGCCGCCGATCCTGGTCGGTTCGTCGATGGGCGGCTGGATCGCGTGCCTCGCCGCCCGCGACCGCGCCGCGCTCGGCCAGACGACGGCGGCGCTGGTGCTGGTCGCTCCGGCCCTGGACTTCACTGAAGACCTGATCTGGTCCAACCTCGACGAACCGGCCCGCGCGATGATGAAGCGAGAGGGTATGCTCCGCCGGCCGAGCGACTACGCGCCGGAGCCCGATCCGATCACCCTGGCGCTGATCGAGGATGGTCGCGGCAACAGGCTGCTCGAGCGCCCCTTCGACCCCGCCTGTCCCGTCCACATCCTGCAGGGGATGCGCGACCCGGACGTGCCGTATCAGCACGCCCTGAAGACGGTGAGCCGCCTTCCCGCCGAGGGCACAGTGCTCACGCTGATCGCGGACGGAGACCACCGCCTGTCACGGCCGCAGGACATTGCGCGGCTCGTGGCGGCGGTGGCGGAGATCGCCTGACTAGCACGGCCTGCCCGGCGTCAGTGCAGGCTGACGGCGTGGAGGTCCTGGGCGACGGCATTGGCCAGAACCACATCCCGCGAATCGGCCAGCATGATCGGCTCGCCGCTCGCCGAGAGCAGGGCGAACAGGTCGAGACCGGGCATCAGTTCCGGGGCCTGCGGGAACAGGCGACGCACCTCGTCGGAGCGGATCGGGCGGACGTAGGCGATATGGCCCTCGCCGAGCGCCGCGAGATCCGCCGGGTTGAACTCGGTCGGGTCGAGATCGGCGGGGGTGAGGGGCGATGCGTTCAAGTTCGTCATGTCTAGCCCTCCTGGGGTGGCAGAGCGTCTACCTCCGGTCCCGGAGGCACCGGTGGTTCCATCCTGATGTGGGGTGTTCCGGCGTCCAATCAATCGATTGCAGGCATCGCTGGGCTGCGTTCACGCCGCACCCTGGATCGCCGACCCGCTAGCCGCGCGCACCGATATCGATCTTGCGCACGATCCGGTCGGGTTCCGGGCGGACGAGATCGATGGAGAGCAGGCCGTTGGCCAGATCCGCCCCCAGGACCACCATGCCGTCGGCCAGCAGGAACGTCCGCTGGAACTGGCGCGCCGCGATGCCACGGTGCAGGAAGTGCCGCTCACGCTCGTCCACCTGTCGGCCGCGGACGACCAGCTGATTCTCCTCCAGCGTCACGTCGAGTTGGTCCTGGGTGAAGCCGGCCACCGCGAGCGTGATGCGCAAGCGTTCAGGCTCGCGCTCCGTGCGGGGCAGCCGTTCGATATTATAGGGGGGATACCCGTCGTTGGCGCCCTTGGCGACCCGGTCGAGCGCCTGCTCGATCTCGTCGAAGCCGAGCAGAAACGGGTGCCCGAAGGGCGAGGGTCGAGTCATTGCGGCCGCCATCCTCACAGCGAGGCCTCCGACCCCAAGGCTAGCCGCAGCCCGCGGATCTCCGAGCACCTCGACGCTATGGAGCCCGTCCAGGACAGCGCTCCGCCGGGCGGAACGCCGCCGGTGAGTGGGATATGGCCGAGGGAGGCAACCCCATCAAGGGAACGGTTTAATTCTCATACCCGCCCCAGCAGTGCACCGCGAAAAAGCGAACGAACCAGGATAATTCGGCATATTCAAACGGGATATTTTAGCAAGTCCACGAGCAGCCACGCTTCCGACTAACAGTTTGGAACTGCTCTGATTTTCGCGTCGGGCCTTGATCCAGGAAGCGCCCATGTCTACTGCCGCGACTGGTGATCGTCCGGGTCGGACGGACGCTCGCCGGAAGTTCCCGAACCCGACGGGATGCAGTGGAGTCCCGATGAGCGCGCCTTCGACACCGGCAAGTCATGCGGCGATGCAGCGTGTCGCCGACGTGTGCGGCGACGAGGCCGATATCCTGGCGCTGTCGGTGGCTCGGTTCGTCGCGGCCGGGTACATGACCAGCGACATCGCCTGCTGGAATGCCGCCTTCGACGGCGCGGAACAACTCCTCGGCGCGGCTGAGGGCTGCCGTTTCGTCGCGAGCGTGGTCGCGATCGTGCGCGCGCTGAGGGCGGAGCGCGAGGACGACTGGTCCTTCATGCCGGCGAGCTGCTGCCGGGTCACCGGCCACGAATGCGCCCTGGTCGCCCTGATCGGTCGTGGCCGACGTCGGCTCTGGGCCGACCTCGAAGAGGCGGCTGCCGAAATCACCGGGCGGGAAGCGGCGCCCCGTCTGGTCGAGGCGGTCCGTGCCGCTGTGGCGACCCTCGACGCGGCGGCGGAGCGCCTGGCGCCGGCAGCCTGCCCGCGGCGGGTCGTGCTTCACTGAGTCGGCCGCTTCGACGGCCTGGTCCGGCTGCGGCCGACCCTGAGGAAAGAGGAAATCAGTCTGGTGCTTGCCCTGAGCGTCCCACTGTACCGCCGACGGATCGGTCGGATCGCCCTCGATACGGCCGCGTGCTTCGCACTCTCGGCGCTCCTGGTCGCGTCGGCGCTGGCGCAGGACGCCGGCGCCGACAAGACGCCGCTGAAGCTGCAGCTCAACAAGGTCGAGACCGCGGGCGAGGCGTGCCGGGTGACCATGGTGGTCGACAATTCCAAGGGCGCCGGCCTCAAATCCTACAAGGTCGACCTGTTCGCGTTCGATCCCGAGGGGGTGGCCCAGAAGCGCGTCGCGGTGGAACTCGGCCCCCTTCCGGCCCGCAAGACCATCGTGAAGATCTTCGACTTCCCCGGCATCGCCTGCGGCAAGGTCGGACGGGTGCTTCTGAACGACGTCCTGGCCTGCGATGGCGGCGATGCCGCCCGCGAGGCTTGCCTGGAGCGGACCGAGACCGAGAGCAAGGCCGGCCTCGCCTTCGACCGCTGATGCAGGCGCCATAAGGGTCGGTTCGACCAAACCGTCCGGCGGTGCGCCGCCGGACGGCCAGCGGCTTTCGCCGCCCCCCGATGCGATGGCGGCCTCAGGCCGCGTGACACCACGATCCCAGGAGCCCCTGATGGACCCGACACAAGCCCCGACCGAGGTCGCCCACGACTTCTCGTTCCTCGGCCTGTTCCTGCAGGCCGACCCGATCGTGAAGGGCGTGATGATCCTGCTGGTCATCGCCTCGATCGCGTGCTGGACGGTGGTGTTCGAGAAGATCATCCGGCTCTCCGCAGCCCGGCGTCAGGCGAAGGCGTTCGAGAAGCTGGTGCGGTCCGGTGGCAGCCTCGACGGCAATCACAAGGGCCTGACCGGCCACGTCGTGAAGGCCGCCATCGATGCGTGGCGCGACCAGGACCCGACGGAGACCCGGGCCGAGCGGCGCGAGCGGATCGAGCGGGCCATGCGCGGCGCGCTCGGCCTCGAAGTGAAACGCCTGCGCACCGGCCTGTCGCTGCTGGCGACTTCGGGCTCCACGGCCCCGTTCGTCGGCCTGTTCGGCACGGTCTGGGGCATCATGAACTCCTTCTCGTCGATCGCGCGGAGCCAGGACACCTCGCTCGCCGTCGTCGCCCCGGGCATCGCCGAAGCGCTGTTCGCCACCGCCATCGGCCTGGTCGTCGCGATCCCGGCCGTGATGGCCTACAACAAGCTCGCGGGCGACATCGGCGGCATCCAAAGCTCCTTCACGTCCTACATTTCGCTGCTGGGCGATCGCCTCGCCCGCGAGCGGACGGGGGCCGGGCAGCACCGCGCGGCCGCCGAGTAGGTCTCCCTCGGCGCAGGGGCCCGTCGCGAGCGGGCCCGGCGCTCCGTCCCTGATCCGAGGCGCCCAGCCGGTCGGCCACGTGCCGCGGCCGAGGATGCCTCGAACCCTGGCTCGATTCGGGCCGAACCCCTTCATTCGGAGACGCAGCCATGGCGATGGCATCGCCCCGCGCAAGCGACGATGACGACAACGACGACATGCCGATGTCCGAGATCAACGTCACCCCCATGGTCGACGTGATGCTCGTCCTGCTGATCATCTTCATGGTCGCGGCGCCGCTGATGACCACCGGCGTGCCGGTGCAGCTGCCCAAGACTGCGGCCGCCAAGGTGGCGCAGTCGAAGAAGCCCCAGGAGGTCACGGTCGACAAGGACGGCAACCCGTCGATCGCCAAGGAGGTGTTCACTATGGACAGCCTCGTTCCGCGCCTGCGCGAGATGGCGGCCTCCGACAAGGACCAGGTGATCCTGGTGCGGGGCGACCGGGACGTCCCCTACGGCAAGATCATGCAGGTGATGGGCCTCGTCGGGCAGGCGGGCTTCACCAAGGTGTCGCTGATCGCGCAGTCGCCGGGCGGCCCCGCCCCGGCGGCACCGGCCGCCCCCGCAGAGACCGCGCGCTGACATCCATGAGCACGCTGACTTCGACGGATCTGTCGTCAGGGCCCGGCGAGGGGCGCCCGAACGGGCTGCTCGCCGCCTTCCTGGTCGCGTTCGCGCTGCACGCGCTCGTGCTCGTGGCGGTGATGTTCTATCGGCTGACGCCGCCGGCCCCGCCCGGCGAGCAGCAGATCTCGATCGATCTGGCGCCGGTGATGACCGAGTCCTCGACCGAGGCTCCGGCGGAACAGCAGATGAGCCAGGCAGCGCCTCCGGAGGCGAAGCCGGTGGAATTGCCGTCCGACGAGGCCGTGCAGCCGCCACCGCCCGAGATGACAGAGGTCAAGCCGGACGAGACTGAGGCCGTCACCGAGCCGCCGCAGGAGGCCGTTCCGGTGGAGGCGCAGAGCGAGGTCATCACCTCGACGGCCGAATCCGCCGAGCCGCTGGCGCCGCCGCCGACCGAGGTCGCCAAGACCGAGGAGCCGCCGAAGCCGACGCCGGATCCGGCCAAGATCAAGGCCGAGCGCGAGGCGAAGCTGCGCAAGATCCGCGAAGAGAAGCTGCGCGAGCAGAAGCGCGAGGAGCGTCTCGAGGAGATCCGCGAAGCAAAGCAGAAGGCAGCCCGCGAAGCGAAGGCGAAGCAAGCCAAGGCCCAGCAGGGGGCCGAGGCGCGCAACTCGGCGTCGGCATCGCGCCAGAACGCCGCCGGCCGGGCCGCCGCGGGCAGCGATCCGAGTGCGTTGCGTCAGTGGACCGGAGCGATCAGCGCGGCGATCCACGGCCGGATGAATCCGGGCGCCGCCGCCGGCACCGCCGGAGGTACCGCCATGGTCCGGTTCACCGTGATGCGGTCGGGCGCGCCATCAGCTCCAGCTCTTGTCGATCGAGTCCTTCACGGCATCCGACATCGCGACGTCGAACACCAGCATCTCCTCCACCGCCTTCACGGTCCGCAGGCGCTCGGCCAGCGCCTGGGTCTCGGCCGGCACCGGCGGCGGCACCGGCACCGGGGCGTGGATGCCCAGCTGGTCGAACAGGGTCGACGCGAAGGCGTGGTACCGCGTCTTGTGGCCGACGATCCCGACCCGGGCCAGGATCTCGATCGCGGCGATCGAGTTGCCCGGGTGCAGGCGATCCTCGGGCATGCGGGTGCCGAGCTGGCGGGTCAGCGGGTTGTAGAGCAGCCGGTAGGCCGGCTCCGGCAGCATGCGGAAGTAGCGCTTCAGGCTCTTCACGTCGGTGAAGTCGTAGGCCTCCGAGAACGACGCGGCCTCGGCCAGCGGTCCGAGCCGCCAGCCGCGCACCGGATCGAGGGCGTCGCCAGCCCGGGCCTTCAGCCAGAGCATGCGGGTCGCCATCTCGATATATGGGTCCTGCACCAGGATGCCGGTGACCATCAGGTCCGGCGTCATGAAGTTCTCGTAGCGCGGGATCGTCACTGCGCCCGACAGGAACGCCGAGGGGGCGGAGGGGCCGGACAGGACGCAAGTCAGGATCTCGTCCGGCAGCTTGTGGACGCCAAAGTAGCAGTGCTGGAAATACGGGAACAAGGCCGCCTGGAGCGCCGTCTCGGGCTCGATCCCGGTGTTGATGAGCATGACGCGCAGCCGCACCAACCCGTCCGGGGGCGTGCGACGATAGACCAGGACGTTGGTGTCGGCGTCGTAGAGTTCGAGGCGCTGGATCTCGGCCAGGCCCGGCACCTCGGCCTGCGTCAACACGAAGGTGCATTGCCCGGTGGCGTGCCAGCCGTTGCGCTTGAACGTCTCGTCGGTGACGCTGGCCGGAACTTCGGCCACGCGCTGGCCTCCGACGGAGACCATCACCCGGCTGATGGCGAGGGGATTGTCCGGCACGATCCAGCCGCGGATCGAGTCGCCGTGATCGTGATCGATGAAGTAGCGCATGTCCCGAAGCTTGAGGCGGCGGAATGCCGGGACCGCCCGAGCGGCCCGGCCGGATGCCGGCCGGCACGCCCATAGCGCATTTTCTTCCCCGCGTGCACCATCGCGGTCTCAGCCCCCCGGCCACGCCCCTCAACCTTCCGCTTGCGCCCCCGCCGGGCACCGGCTATAGGCCCGGCCCACCGGCGCTGTTGCAGCACCGGCCCGGGCGCGTCGCTCAGTGGGAGAGCACTACCTTGACAGGGTAGGGTCCCTCCTCATAAGCCGCTGAGTAGTCTGGATTATTTCGATGGCTTTAAGGTTCGCCGAACCGGATGGCGGTCGTTTAGGAGACGTAGCACAGCGGTAGTGCATTCCCTTGACATGGGAAAGGTCACAGGTTCGATCCCTGTCGTCTCCACCACTCAACGCTCTGAAGTCACTGGATTTTTCCAGACCGGGCGTCCGAAAATCGAAATTCTCGCACATTCACTGAATTCCGAGCGGGTTTGCAGAACCAGCTGCCGGAGCCACGCAGCCCGAGCAGCGCCGATACCCGAATTGCGGTCGCGTCGACGGCCCGGGGGCTCATGCGTGCTGTGTCGCGGGCGATGTCCCGCGCCGTATCTCCGGGACACCTGCGGTCCGCCCCGCGCGACAGATTGTTCTCGTGTCGTTCGAGTACGCCTATCGGGTCTGGCAGACCGAGCCGCCGTCGAGCCTTCGGGATCTCGATGACGTGGTGCTGCTGACGCCTGTGGTCGGCGACAACGGCGTAGCGATCGTGGCCGGCACGCGCGGCACGGTGCTCAGCGTCCACGGCACGGGCGAGAGCTACGCTGTCGAGTTCGATGAGACCGATGGCGCCCTTGCGACGGTACTCTCGCATCAGATCGAGCCGGCGGGGCCCGCCCCTCGGTGAGCGGCGGTATTGTCCCGGTCCTCTGGTCCATCCAGGGTGCGAAGCTTTCGGCATTCCTCAACCCGAACCACCGCAAGGGCGCATCGCGCTGGACGTATCTGTCTTCCTTCGGCTTCACCCGCGAGGACGATAGAGCCCTTGCAGATGCGTTGGGCCAGCGCGCGATGAACAACCTGCCCGGCGTCGAGCAGCCGCGGCCGACCGGCCCGAACCGCGTCGAATTCCGCTACACGGTGCGCGCGTCGGACGGCCACGACATGCCTCTGCGCACCGTGTGGGAGGTCGGCGGGACGGACAGTGAGACAACCATGCGGTTTCTGACGGCTATCCCGCTGACCCCGTAGCGCTCGACACCGCAAAACCGCCATCTCAGGATCCGACGAGGTCAATCGGCTCGCCGGGTCCGTGACGTCGGCCCATGCGCGCGCCGGCCGCCATCCGGCAGCACAGGATGCTGGGGGCCGACTAGAACCGTGATCTTGGCCAGGACGATCTGGCCAGGACGATCTGGCCAAGACCATCTGAGACGTGCAAGGGCACCGGAGCATGCACGGGATCCCATCATCCCCGTCGGTCCCGCCGCGTTCCCGGCCGAATCGCGGCCTGGTTCCGCTCAGAGCCCCGAGGGCTGCCGTATGACCACGTCACCTGTCCACGACATCGACACCAAATACATCCGCCAGATCCAGCAGCAGCAGATTGCATTAGCGCTGATCACGGCCGAGCGCGACGCGGCCGTGCGGGAGCGCGATCTGGCCCGGGCGCGATCCGAGGCCTCGACCAAGCTGATCGACGCCCTGTCGGCGAGTTTGCGGCCCTATGGGTTCAGCCGGAAGCGCTTCCTGTCGGCGATCCGCAGGGCGGCCCGCGCGGTCCCGGACCAGGGGCCCGATTCGCTGCAGCATACGGTTCTGTTCGACGGCTCGAACCGGATCCTGGGGGCCCGGCCTCTTGACCGAACCCCTCCCTGAGCGCACCGCACCCGCACTCGTCTCCTGTATCGATCGGTCCCCTTCAACATGGTGGAACGCAGGGCCATGGATGTCGCGCTTCTGACCGTCTTCAACGCCCTGGTCGATCTCAGGAACGAGCTGGACGCGAAGCCCCATCTCGCCAGCTCAGAGCTCGAGTTCCTGTCGTTCGCCACGAAGATGGCGCCGTATTCCAACGCGCAGCTGCTGCAGGACCTATGGGTCCTGTACGAGTTGAAGGAGAAGCGGAACGGCTACTTCGTCGAGTTCGGTGCCTGCGACGGGATCAGCCTGAGCAATACGCTGCTGCTCGAGAAGACCTTCGGCTGGCAGGGCGCTCTGGCCGAGCCGGCCCGGGCCTGGCACGCCGCGCTCTACGCCAACCGGAACTGCTATATCACCGACAAGTGCGTCTACAGGACCGACGGGGTCGAGGTCCTGTTCAACGAGGTGGATATCGGCGAGCTCTCCGGCATGAACGACTTGGTGACGGGCGACTTCCATGCCCAGTTCCGCCAGGACGGTCGGCAATACGCGGTCCAGACGGTTTCGCTGGAGCGCTTCCTGGCGGAGGCCCGGGCGCCGAAGCGCATCGACTACATGAGCATCGACGTGGAGGGCGGCGAGTTCGATGTGCTGGAAAGCTTCGACTTCACCCGACACGACATCGCCCTGATCAGCGTCGAGCACAATTTCTCGGACAGCCGCGAGAAGATCTACGCCCTGCTGACCGGCCTGGGTTATCGTCGGCGGTTCCGGCAGCTGTCCCTGTTCGACGATTGGTACGTGCGGCCCGACCTCATCGCGACGCAGGCATGACGGAGCGCTCCATCGTGTCAGCCCGGACCGCGATCGAGATCCTCGATTCCCTGTTCGACCTGTTCAAGCAGATGGGCAGCGGCATCGCGCTCGACCTGCACTGGCTCGAGATCGCGCGGCGCCTTCAGCTGGTCCGCGCGGAGGTCGTCTGGTCGGCCGATCTGGCCTTCGTGGCCGCGAAGCTGAAAGCGCACGCCGCCCACTACGCAACCACCTATCAGCCCGACGCCGGCTCGGAGTGGATCCGGAGGGCGAACGCCGACAAGCTCGACAAGGTCGTCGAACACTATTCGATCCTCCGCGCCCATCTGGAGCAGCAATTGCCGGCCGCGTAGGCCCATATCGGGCGATCCTTCGCGCGGATGTCCGCAAGATCCGGCGGACACGCCCCGAGGCGTGCCCTGACAAGTCGCCCGCACCGACAGCCGGGCCGAAACGGCCCCGTTGACTGGATTGGGCCAACCGCTATCGAAGCCTCAAGACACGAGAGAGTCCGCGCATGAACGCGGACCCTGAGGAAACGCCGGGCCGCGCGCCCGGATCAGGAGGGCCGCCCATGTCGTCTCGAATCCGCTTGCCCCTGTCCCGCCGCAGGTTCCTGTCCACCGGCTCGACGGCGATCCTCGCCGGAACCGTGGCGATGCCGCACGTGGCCCGGGCCCAGCGGGCGGACTTCACCTACAAATACGCCAACAACCTGCCCGACACGCACCCGATGAACGTCCGCGCCCGGGAGATGGCGGAGGCGTTGCGTGTCGAGAGCGGCGGCCGGTTCGATCTCAAGATCTTCCCCACGAGCCAGCTCGGCTCGGACACCGACACGCTGAGCCAGCTGCGCTCGGGCAGCGTCGAGTTCTTCACGATGTCGCCGCTGATCCTCTCGACCCTGGTGCCCAACGCCTCGATCAACGGCATCGGCTACGCCTTCCCGAATTACGACGCCGTCTGGCCCGCGATGGACGGGGAGCTCGGCGCCTGGGTCCGCCAGCAGATCGCCAAGGCCAACCTCGTGGCCATGGAGAAGATCTGGGACAACGGCTATCGCCAGACCACCTCCTCGACCCGGCCGATCGCCAGCCCGGACGACTTCAAGGGCTTTCGGATCCGCGTGCCGGTCTCGCCGCTCTGGACCTCGATGTTCCGGGCGTTCGAGGCCGCACCCGCCTCGATCAACCTGAACGAGACCTACTCGGCCCTCCAGACCAAGATCGTCGAGGGCCAGGAGAACCCGCTGGCGGTGATCGCCACGACCAAATTCTACGAGGTGCAGAAATACTGCTCGCTCACCAACCACATGTGGGACGGCTACTGGTTCCTGGCGAACCGCCGGGCCTGGGAGCGCATCCCCGAGGACCTGCGCACCATGGTCGCCCGCCACATCAACGAGGCCGGCATGAAGGAGCGGGCCGACGTCGCCAAGCTCAATGCCAGCCTGCAGGAAGATCTGACGAAGAGCGGCCTGGTGTTCAACAAGCCTGATCCGGAGCCGTTTCGCGAGAAGCTGCGCAAGGCCGGTTTCTACGCCGAATGGAAGGGCCGGTACGGCGAGGAGGGCTGGTCCCTCCTGGAGAAGGCCTGCGGGAAGCTCGCGTGAACGGCCCGGCAGGGCCGGCGCCGCGCGGCGGCGTCGCGCCCTGTTCGCGGCGGGTGATGAAC
>NZ_VRVD01000980.1:0-1214 GCF_008040015.1 Methylobacterium sp. WL18
GCGCGGGACAGCAGCGCCCGCGACTCGGCCCGGCCCACCGTGATCGGGCTGCCCGAGAGGTTGGCGAGCACCGTGGCGCCCGCGAGCGCGGCCCGCATGCCGGGGGATTCCGGCACCCACAGGTCCTCGCAGATCTCGACCCCGACCACGAGGCCGGGCAGGTCCTCGGCCGGGAACAGCAGGTCCGTGCCGAACGGCGCCTCGTGGACCGCGACCCGGATGGTCTCGCCCGCGATCCCGGCCCCGGAGGCGAAGTGGCGCTTCTCGTAGAACTCCCGGTAGTTCGGCAGGAACGTCTTCGGGATCACGCCGAGGAGCCGGCCGCCCTGGATCGCCAGGGCGCAATTGTAGATCCGGTGGCGCCAGCGCAGGGGCGCGCCGACCAGCAGCAGCGGCCGCAGGGCCGCCGATTCGGCGACCACCCGGTCGGTGGCGGCCTCGACCGCGTCGAGCAGGGTCTGCTGCAGCAGCAGGTCCTCGATCGCGTAGGCCGAGAGCCCGAGCTCGGTGAAGACCGCGAGCGCCGCCCCCGATTCGTGGCAGGTCCGGGCGAGGTCGAGCACCGTGTCGGCGTTGCGGTCGGGATCCCCGGGATGGCTGCGCCCGGTGCAGGCCGCCACCCGGGCGAAGCCGTGACGGTACAGGGACCGGAAGCGCGCCTGGAGGTCGGCGGGGGAGGCGGAAGTCGGCTGGGTCACGGGCGCCTGTCCGGGTGAGGGGTGGCTGCCGGTATCATATGGTGCGCGGCCACGCCCCGGCGACGCATACGCTTCCACCGTCATCGCGAGCGCCGCGAAACAACCCGGGGATCCGCCACTCGCGGGAAACTGCTTCGCGCTGCTCGCAATGACGATGTTGGATGGCCCCCACGCAGCCCGGGAACAGGCCGAAAATCCCATCGTGGTGTCCGGCCCGCGGGGGCGCGACAAGCCTCCGTTAACGACAATTGGCCTAACTCGGGGCAGCCCGCCGGCCACTGGCGGATCCCTGTTTCGAGTATCGTTCGAGAACCCATGCGCGCATCGGGACGGCCTCCGTACTCTCACCGTGACCCAGCCCGCCCCGTCCGCGGCGGCGACCGTTCGGGCCTGTCGCTCGGCGCCCTGGCGCACCGGCTGATGGCCTTGCGGGCGAGCCTCGCCCGCCGCCTGTCCGGCTCTCCGGCCGGGCTGCCCGCCCGACCGGCCTACGGAATTCCCGGCCGCCGGGCGGAG
>NZ_VRVD01000981.1:0-1210 GCF_008040015.1 Methylobacterium sp. WL18
GCTCCTCCCCCCCCCCCCTCGGCGGGGGTGGGGGGGCCGGCCGTTAGGCCGGGTCGGGAGAGGGGCGGCGTGACGGTGCAGGAGTTCGCGCCCGTCGCGTCCTTTGCGGAGGCGTCGCTCCCCTCTCCCGACCCCTGCTGACGCAGGCGCCACCCTCCCCCGCAAAGGGGGAAGGGTCCGACGCGCGTGTCAGCCACGCCAAGGCTTACCCAAACTTCAAAACCTTGATCGCATCGAAGTCCTGCACCCCGCCGCCGACGCGCTTGGTGGTGTAGAACAGCACGTAGGGCTTGGCCGAGTACGGGTCGCGCAGCACCCGCAGGCCTGTGCGGTCCACCACCAGGTAACCCCGGCGGAAGTCGCCGAACGCCACCGACAGGCTGCCCGCCGCGATCTCCGGCATCGCCTCCGCCTCCGTCACGGGGAACCCGATCAGCGTCGCGGATTGGGCGGCCGTGAGCGGCGGGTGCCAGAGGTAGTTGCCCTGCGCGTCCTTGAACTTGCGGATCGCGCTCTGGGTGCGCCGGTTCATCACGAAGCCGGCATTCTGGCGGTAGCCCGCACGCAGGGCGTAGACCAGGTCGAACAGCACGTCGGACGGGTTGGTCGATGGGAACGCCCCGGCCGCTCCCGTGGCGACGAAGCCGAGCTTGCCCGGCACCCAGGCGGTGTTGGCCACGGTGTCGTAGCTCAAGAAGCCGCGCGGTCGGCTGGCGCCGTTGCCGGTGACGAAGGCCACCCCCTCCTGCTCGGCGAAGGCCATCTCGACCTCGGCCGAGAGCCAGGCGTCGAGGTCGACCACGGCATCGTCCAGCAGCGTCTGGGTCGCGGCCGGCATGGCGTAGAGTTCCATGGCCGGGAACGCGATCTCGGACAGGACCGGCCCGTCGGTGCCGGGGCGCGGCGCGGTCTCGGCGACCCAGCCGGTCACCGGGGCGCCGACCGCGGCGGCGCGCTTGTACTGGGCGCCGGAGATCTGCTGCACGCTGGCGATGGACCGGATCGGCGAGACCTGGGCGAGGCGGGCCAGCACGGTCCGCTCGATGGTCTGGGGCACGAGATAGCCGCCGTCCGGCCCCGATCCGGCCGACAGGGCCTTGGCCTCCAGACGCTTCAGCCCCGCGCTCTCGCCGGCCCGGACGTAGAGGTCGAAGGCCGCCTTGTGCTCCTGCGCGGCCCCGTCCTCCCGGGGTCCCGGCTGGCCGAGCGC
>NZ_VRVD01000982.1:0-1203 GCF_008040015.1 Methylobacterium sp. WL18
CCCAGCCCCTGCCCACGGAAGGCTTCGTCCCGCCCCATCCAGCCCAGCAGGGCGGCCGGCACGGTCGGGTAGCGCGGCAGCTTCTTGGCGAGCACGTCCGGGAGGTCCGTCAGCGGCACGCTGTTCGAAGACAGGGTGTAGAATCCCCCGACCCGCCCGGTCGCCACCTCGCGAGCGACGAAGCAGGCCGCGTAGCGGCGCTTCACGTCCTGGGCGACGGTCTGGCGGAAATAGGCATCGACACGGTCGTTGCCGCTGGCAAAGCCGCTTCGGTCGTGGGCCTTGGACAACGGCTCGATGACGAACGGCGCCGTCACCGAAGCTGGATCAGGGCCGCATGGCGCTCGGCGGCGCGCTTCAGACGATCGGTCGGCTTAGGCGGATCGATCAGGGCTTCCGCGAACCGCACCTGGTCGGCGCGGGCCAGCCGCAGGATCTCGGCCTCCTCGACAACGCGCCTTGCATCCTCGCCGGCCGTCGCGATGAGGTAGCCGGTCAGGGTCATGCCGCGCAGCTGTGCCGCGCGCTGCAGTGTGTCGTAGACTGGCACTGGTACCCTGGCCTCCAGCCGCGCCGTTCCGTCGTCCGTCTTGACCTTCATGGAACACCTTCCCGGTCCATCTCGATACGGCAAATTGCCGTACAAAGCAAAAACAGGCGCGTTAGACCATCGGCGTGGGGTGGGATGTGGCGATCTCGGTTCAAGCCCTCGAAGGCATCGAGCGATCGACTCGGTCGCGCCCCGTTGTGTGAGCGATATACGTTCCCGGGATCCCAACGCGAACCATCCTCGCGATACGCCAAACGAAACAGGGCGCGGATGGCATCCGCGCCCTGTTTGCGTCTTCCGGATCTCGGCCCCGCCGGCCCGGAGGCCGGCGGGTCGGCCGAGCTACTTGGCGTAGGCGTAGGCGGTGGCCGCGGAACTGAGCGGGCCCGTGACGCCGCTGAAGGCGGTCAGCACCTTCTGGACCTCGGTGAACGGGGCGTTCGAGACGTAGATCAGGTCGCGGTTGCGCATGCGGAACGCCTGGGTGGTGAACAGGCTGTTGGGGTCGCGCATGTTGATCCGGTAGACCACCGGCACCAGCGGCGTGCCGGTGAGCTTGGTGGCCGGGTTGAGCCGGCGCACCACGCTGGCGGGCTCGAACCGGAAGATGAAGGTGCCGGCCGGGTCGGCGGCGAAGTCCGACAGGCCGCGCG
>NZ_VRVD01000983.1:0-1200 GCF_008040015.1 Methylobacterium sp. WL18
TGACGGGCCGGTCCGCCCGCCCCCGGGCGGTCGCGCCGGCCGGCGCCTTGCTGTAGGACACGCGCCGGATGCGGCCGGATTCGGCCGCGGACGCTTCGGAGCACGACAGCATGAAGATCAGCGCGCGCAACGTCCTCAAGGGCACCGTGGTCTCGGTCGACAAGGGCTCGACCACCGCCCACGTGAAGATCGAGATCAGCCCCGGCCAGGTGGTCACCGCCGCGATCACCAACGAGGCGGTCGATTCGCTCAAGCTCGTGGCCGGCGGCCCGGCCTACGCCGTGGTGAAGGCCTCCGACGTGATGGTCGCGGTCGACTGAGCCTTCCATGGGGGCCGGGGCGGTCATTGCGCCCGCCCGGCGCCCGCATTACGCCGGCCCGGCGGGCTCCCGGGCGGGGCCTGCAGGTCCGATGACCCTAGGGAGTGGCCCGTGAAGACCGTGCTCGGCATCGAGACCACCTGCGACGAGACCGCCGCCGCCGTGGTGTCCGTCGATGAGGACGGGGCCGCGCAGATCCGCGCCAACGAGATCCTGAGCCAGATCGCCGAGCACGCCGCCTATGGCGGCGTGGTGCCGGAGATCGCCGCCCGGGCCCATGTCGAGGTGCTCGACCGGCTGATCGCCCGCGCCCTCGACCGGGCCGGGATCGGGTTTCCCGACCTCGACGGGATCGCGGTCGCGGCCGGGCCCGGGCTGATCGGCGGCGTGCTGGTCGGCCTGGTCACCGCCAAGACCCTGGCGCTGGTGACCCGCAAGCCGCTGCTCGCGGTCAACCACCTGGAGGCCCACGCGCTCACCGCGCGGCTGACCGACAACCTGCCCTTCCCGTACCTGCTGCTGCTGGCCTCGGGCGGCCACACCCAGCTCGTCGCCGTGCGCGGGGTCGGCGACTACGTGCGCCTCGGTTCCACGGTGGACGACGCCATCGGCGAGGCCTTCGACAAGGTCGCCAAGCTCCTGGGCCTCGGCTACCCCGGCGGCCCCGAGGTCGAGCGCATGGCCGAATCGGGCGATCCCGAGCGCTTCGCCCTGCCCCGGCCGATGCTGGGCCGGCGCGAGGCGGATTTCTCCCTGTCGGGCCTCAAGACCGCCCTGCGGATCGAGGCCGAGCGGATCGCGCCGCTGGCCGAGCGCGACGTCGCCGACCTGTGCGCGAGCTTCCAGGCCGCCGTGGTCGACGTGGTGGTGGACCGCGCCC
>NZ_VRVD01000984.1:0-1197 GCF_008040015.1 Methylobacterium sp. WL18
GCCCGCGGCCCGGGTGGTGGAGGGTGATACGTTCGGCTCGGTCGGGCTGGGCCTGACCATCGAGGCGGCGCGGCGGGCGGGGTGAGCGTCGGCGATTGACGGGCCCGCCGCGATCCCCGACAAGGCGGGCGCCTCGCGCCCGGAGAGACCGGCGGCCCATCCTTCCCCTCCGCGCCGCCCCGCCCGATGCTGTTCAACTCCTTCGTCTTCCTCCTCGCCTTCCTGCCGGCCGCGCTGATCCTGCACGCGCTGGTGGAGCGCGCGGCGCCGGCCTGGCGATTGCCGCTGCTCGTGGTCCTGTCGTTCGTCTTCTACGGGTGGTGGGATGTCCGGTTCGTGCCCCTGCTCGCCGGCTCGATCCTGGCGAACTGGTGCGTGGCGTGGGTCTATCGGCGCCAGCCCGGGCGCTGGCTGATCCCGGGGGCGATCGCGGCCAACCTGGCGTTGCTCGGGGTGTTCAAGTACCTCGACTTCTTCGCCGACCTCGCCAACCTGGTCCCGGGCCTGGAGGCGCCGCGCCTCGGGCTGGCCCTGCCGCTCGGCATCTCGTTCTTCACCTTCCACCACATCATGTACCTCGCCGACCTGCGGGCCGGCCGGGCGCCGGCCTTCGGGCTGACCCGATACGCGCTCTACATCGCGTTCTTCCCGCAGGTTCTCGCCGGCCCGCTCGTGCGCTGGAGCGAGATCATGCACCAGTTCGACGAGCGGCCCTACGCGCGGCCCGACGCCGCCGAGCGCTTCGCGCGCGGGCTGATGCTGCTCACGGTCGGTCTCGCCAAGAAGGTGTTTTTGGGCGATCCCCTCGCGGCTTACGTGAACCCGGTGTTCCAGGCGGCGGCCGCCGGCAAGGTCGTCACCGTCGCGGAGGCGTGGCAGGCGACCCTGGGCTTCACCTTCCAGATCTATTTCGATTTCTCCGGCTACACCGACATGGCGCTCGGCATCGCGCTGCTGTTCGGGTTGGTCCTGCCGCAGAATTTCGACGCGCCCTATCGCGCCACCTCGCTGCGCGACTTCTGGCGCCGCTGGCACATGACCCTGTCGCGGTTCCTGCGCGACTACCTCTACATCCCCATGGGCGGGAACCGGCGCGGCCTGCCGCGCCAGGTCGGGGCGCTGGCCGCCACCATGACGCTGGGCGGCCTGTGGCACGGGGCGGGCCTGACCTTCCTGGCCTGGGGCGCCCTGCACGGG
>NZ_VRVD01000985.1:0-1196 GCF_008040015.1 Methylobacterium sp. WL18
TCCCGGCCCAGCCCATCCGCGAGGCCGCCATCGGCGCCTGAACCGGGCGCCGGTCGCCGGCGCACCGGGCTCGAGGCACCCAACAACGACGGATGGAAACGCCCGACCGGGCGCGCCGAGCGCGCGGCCGGACGATCCCGCGCTTGAACAGACCCGAGGACCACCCGATGATCACCCGACGCACCCTCGCCGCCGCCGCGGCGTCGCTCGCCCTCTTCAGCCTGCCGGCCGCCGCCCAGGAGTGGAAGGCCAAGTATCCCGAGCTGACCCTCGCGGTCATCC
Source organism: Methylobacterium sp. WL18 (assembly GCF_008040015.1). Classification (NCBI taxonomy): domain Bacteria; kingdom Pseudomonadati; phylum Pseudomonadota; class Alphaproteobacteria; order Hyphomicrobiales; family Methylobacteriaceae; genus Methylobacterium; species Methylobacterium sp. WL18. The sequence continues at coordinate 283 of NZ_VRVD01000985.1, forward strand.
CGATGGAGAATGCCAGCGGCACCAACGACCGCTACGCGCCCCTGGCCGACTACCTGACGAAGACGATCGGTGTGCCGGTCAAGCTGCGGGTCGCCAGCGACTACGCCGCGGTGATCGAGGGCCAGCGCGCCGGCAACATCCAGATCGCGTTCTACGGGGCCGCTTCGTTCGGCCGGGCCGTGATGACCGGGGTGAAGATCGAGCCGCTGGTCAACCCGCAGCACGAGACCGGCGCCTCGGGCTATTACTCGGTGCTCTACGTGCTGGCTTCCAGCCCGTACAAGACGGTGGCGGATTTGAAGGGCAAGAACCTCGCCCTGGTCGACCCGAACTCCACCTCCGGCAACCAGGCGCCGCGCTTCTTCCTGAAGCGGGCCGGCTTCGACGTGGACAGGCATTTCGGCAAGGCGGTCTTTGCCGGCAGCCACGAGAACGCCGTCCTGGCCCTGACCCAGGGCACCGTCGAGGCCGCCGCCAACCTGTGGAATTCCGAGACCGACACGATGGTGACCCGCATGGTCGCCAAGGGCGTCCTGAAGAACCCGGACGGCACGCCGATGAAGCAGTCCGACTTCCGGGTGGTGTTCAAGTCCGACTTCCTGCCGGAGGGCCCCTACGCCGTGCTGGCGAGCCTGCCGGACGACCTGAAGGCCAAGATCCGCCAGGCCTTCCTCGACCTGCCGAAGGCCGACAAGGCGGCGTTCGACAAGCTGTCCGACGGCAAGGATCTCAGCCTCACCCCGGTGACGCTCAAGGATTACCAGCCGGTCATCGACATGCTGAAGTTCAACGACGAGCAGCGCAAGAAGTCCTGATCGCGGTCCTGAGGAGGCGCCGGCCTTGCGCGGCCTGACACCCCTGCCGCCGGAGCGGGCAGCCGCCCTCTCCGGCCTGTACGCGGCGGCGAGCGGCTC
>NZ_VRVD01000986.1:0-1194 GCF_008040015.1 Methylobacterium sp. WL18
GCTCCTGGCCGCCGAGCTCGCGCGGGAACGGCAGCGGTCGGCCGCCGTGCGGGTCGTGCTCGAGGCTGTGCTGAGTTCCCTGGGCTCCCGGTCCTGGGACAAGAAGCGGTTCAAGGCGATCATCGCCAAGTCCGCGCAGGAGACGCCCACCGAGGGCCCGGGCGCGGTGCGTCACGCGGTGCTGGCAGAGGAGAGCCGGAAGGTTCTCGGCGTCCACCGCGCCTGAGGCGTCAGCGCGCCGGCGGCTCCCAGATTGCGAGGGCGGACGCGTCCACCGGGCGGGGCAGGAGGCCTTCGGCCCGGAAGGCGTCGGCGATCTTCTGCTGCTCGGAGAGGCCGGCCCAGGTCACCGGCTCCACCCGGTAGCTGCGCCGCGCGTTCGCCCGCAGGATCACCTCCGGTTCGATCTTCCACAGGGGCGCCAGGCGCGCGGCCGCCTCGTCCGGCTGCGCCTTCACCCAGGCGCCGGTGTCGGCGAGTTGGCCGAACAGCGCGGCGAGCACCGGACCGTTGGCGGCCACGTAGGGGTCGGCCGCGAGGTAGTAGCGCTTGTACAGCGACAGCCCGGTGCCGTCGCGCAGGACCCGCGCGCCGGATTGCTGCCGGGCGGCGGACAGGAAGGGATCCCATGCGACCCAGGCCTCGACGCCGCCGCTGGTGAGCGCGGCCCGGCCGTCCGCCGGCGTCAGGTAGGCCGGGGTGATGTCCTTGAAGGTCATGCCGGCCTCGGCGAGGGCGGCGAGCAGCAGGTAATGGCTGCCGGCCCCCTTGGTGACCGCGACCCGCTTGCCGCGAAGGTCGGCCACCGTCTTGGCGGGGGAGGCTTCGGGCACCAGGATCGCCTGCGCATCCGGGGAGGGCGCTTCCTGGGCGATGTAGGTGATCCGGGCCCCGGCCGCCTGCGCGAAGATCGGCACGGTGTCGGCCACGTCGGCCGACACGTCGATCTGCCCGGCGTTCAGCGCCTCCATGATCGGAAGCCCGCTGGTGAATTCGTGCCAGGACAGCCCGGCCCCGAGCGGTGCGAGGGCCGTCTCCAGGTTGCCGTTCTGGCGCAGCAGCGCGATCAGCGTCGAGGAGCGCTGGTAGCCGATGCGCAGCGTCGTGGCCGCGCGGGCGGCGCCCAGAGGGGTGACGAGGGCGGCGGCAAGGCCGGCGATCAGGCTTCGGCGGGAGGCGGGCATCGGGTGATCC
>NZ_VRVD01000987.1:0-1187 GCF_008040015.1 Methylobacterium sp. WL18
CCCCACCCCCTCGCCACCCTCGCCGAAGCCCTCGCCGTGCAGGAGGTGGTGGAGGGGATTCTGGCGCTGTGAGGATTTGGATGTCGGCGCCCCGATAGGCCCGGAGTGGCGGCATGTTCGCCACTCCGCACCCCGTCGGCGGATGAAGACGGCAACCCGACACGCCCGCCTCTCCCTTCCCCCCTCGCGGGCTACGAGGATTCACATATCTCCGTTGAACACCGCCGCCGACGAAGCGGCGCGACGTGCCCCTCTCCCGTGCGGGCTACGATGTTCACACAACGCGTTGAGCGAGGCTCGACGCGCCCCCTCTCCCGTGCGGGAGAGGGCTGGGGTGAGGGACCAGGTTTATCCGGAGAGGTCGCATCCCTCACCCTGTCCCTCTCCCGCACGGGAGAGGGGACCTGCGCCTCACCTGCCCGCGTGTCGCCCAGCCCGATGGGTGAATCCAGTAGCCCGCCCGGGAGAGGGGACCCGCGCCCAGTCCCGGCGCCGGGTCTCCGCAAATCTGTGTAGCCAGTAGCCCGCAGAGGGGGAGGAGGCGCGTGCCCTGTACGGACCGGCTATCCCGCGCCGTCACCGCTTTGCGGTGTGCAAGGACGGCGATAGCCCTCCATCCCGAGCCCGCCTCAGCTCCCCAGCAGCTCCACCAGGAACGGGATCAGCGGCGTGTCGGCCGGGGGCATGGCGAGATCGCGCAGGGCCTTCGGGCGGACCCATTTGAGCGCCTGGCCCTCCATCGGGCGCGGGGTGCCCGACCAGCGCCGGCAGACGTAGAGCGGCATCAGCAGGTGGAAGTCCGGATAGGCGTGGCTGGCGAAGGTCAGGGGCGCCAGGCACGGCTCCTCGACCCGGATGCCGAGTTCCTCGGACAGCTCCCGGATCAGGGTCTCCTCCGGGCGCTCGCCGGCCTCGACCTTGCCGCCGGGGAACTCCCACAGGCCGGCGAGCTGCTTGCCCGCCGGGCGCTCGCTCACCAGGATCCGGCCGTCGACGTCGACCAGCGCCACCGCGACCACCAGCAACAGGCGCAGGGCGGGCGTCCCGGGCCCGCTCACGGCGCCACCGCGAAGGTGGCCGAGACCTCGGAGGAGAGCTGGATCGTGCCGGCCTCGATCGGGACGCGCCGGCCCTTGGCCGCCATCGGCGCCGCCAGCGCCCGGCTGAAGACCGGCGGCGCCGATGGC
>NZ_VRVD01000988.1:0-1182 GCF_008040015.1 Methylobacterium sp. WL18
CCCGCGCAGGGTGAAGACGCCGGCGAGCCGGCCCTCGTGGGGGTTCGGCCACGCCCGGGCGCGGGTGCCGGTGGCGATCAGCAGGCGGTCGTAGGGCAGGGCGCCGCCGTCCGCGAGGTGGAGGGTGCGGGATCCCCGGTCGAGGCGTTCGGCCGGGCTGCCGAGGCGCCATTCCACATCCCCGCCGAGGCTGCTCGGCAGGGTGGTCGCGTCCGGTCCGGTTTCGCCGGTGAGCACGTGCTTCGAGAGCGGAGGACGGTCATAGGGCCGGTACGGCTCCGCGCCGACGATGGTCAGCGGGCCGGCGAACCCGGCCTCCCGCATCGCCTCGGCGCCGCGCAATGCCGCCAGGCCGGCGCCCACCACGATCGCGCGCTCGGTGGTCGATCCCGACGCCATCTCAGGCAGCCTGCCCCGGATCCTCGACTCGGATCGCCTGGACCGGGCAGGCGACGCGCGCCCGCTCGATGTCGGCGCGGTCCTGCGCGGCCGGGGCGGGATCGTAGAACAGCGCCTCGTGTCCCTCGATGCGGAAGTGCCGCGGCGCCGCGTAGCAGCACTGGGCGTAGGCCTGGCAGAGGTTGAGATCGACGCACACCCGCAGGCCGGGTGGTGAGCCGGAGGACGCATCGGCAGGGGTGGACATGGCGGTGCAACCACAGCGGGGGCGGCGAGTTCCGGGCAAAGCGCCGTCCCCGCCGTCGCAGGCCGGCGCGCCTGTCGCAGACGCAACTGGCTCAGAAGATGGGAACGGATCAGGCCAGGATCTCGCGATGGGAATCGGGGGCCGCGAGCCCGACCGTGGAGACGCTGCGCCGGATGGCAGACGCGACCGGTACGGAGCTCGTGGTTCGGTTCAAGCGCCCGCGCCGCGGCAGGGCCGCCCAGCCGAACCGGACACCGGTTTGAAGCAACGGGAACGCGCTCCTCTCCGGCCGGTGGATTTCGGGCTTCGCGGCTCGGGTCATCGGGAACGATTCACTGATCTAAAAATGTCCTGGGGGATCGCCGTCGACATGATGCTGCGGAATTCCCCTGCGCGACGGTTCGCTCTATTGTCGCGCCGCCCCGCGGACCGATCCGAAACACCGCGATCTCAGGAGGGCACCATGCCGTACGGTGCACGAACGAGTCTCGCCGCGCTCGTCCTCGCCCTCGCCCTGGGCGCAGCCGGCGCGCGCG
>NZ_VRVD01000989.1:0-1181 GCF_008040015.1 Methylobacterium sp. WL18
GGTGCCGCAGCGGTCCGGCGAGCCGGCGGAGGCCGTGCGGGTGATCGACGGCGCCGGCCGCGAGGTCTTCTTCCGCAGCCGCTTCGACGCGGCGGATTGAGGGGCCGATGCGCGCCGCGCTGATCCTGCCCGGGCTCGTCCTGCTGAGCTGCGGCCTGTTCCTGCGCAGCTACACCCTGGCGCCCGCCCCCGACCGGCGCGGCGGCACGACGGTGCAGTTGACCTGGCCCACCCGTCCGGTGTTCGGAAGCCCGCGGGCCGACTGCCTCGGGACGCCCGCGGAGGAGCCGGTCGTCCCCTGCCTCATCGCCTCGGTCGGCCGGGCGCGGAACGAAGGCATCCCGGTGATCCAGCTGCCGTTCTGCGCGACCTGCTACGGTCTGTCCGAGCGGATCGCACGCATCGGCCACGACGACGCGGCGGTGCAGGCCCGGCTCACGCAGATCGCCCGCTTCGGCTGGTGAGGCGCGCCCGCGCCACGCGCTCGCGGGCGCGCTCCAGAGTGCGGGCCAGGGGGAACAGCGGGTCGCGGCCGGCCTCAACCAGCAGGTGGGCGATCGGGCGCCGTTCCGTCCAGAAGGTCGAGCCGAGGGCGAAATCCGGCGGGGCGCAGGAGTCGATCCGATCGATCCGGTCGATGCCCTCGCGGGCCAGCACCGTCTCGGTCAGGCGGTGGACGAGTTGCACCCCGGGGGCGGCCTCCGAATCCGCCTCGTCGTGGGCGATCTTGAGCACCCAGGCCTCGGTGCCGGTGATCGGCAGGATCGCGGAGGCCAGGACCCGGCCGTCCCGGCGCAACCGCGCCACGCGTAACCGCCCCTCGGATCCGAGATCGGCCAGCACGGCGCGCAGGAACGCGACCTCGTCGGGCCGCTCCCCCAGGCCGGTGCCGGCCCGGCCCTTCCAGCCCGCGGCCTCCAGGGCGACGTGGTCGTCCAGGGCGCGGTCGAGCGCCGCGGGGGCGTCCAGGATCTCGAGCGCGACCGGTCCCACGGCCTCCAGGCGCTGGCGGGCGAGGCGCAGCTTGCGCCGCCGCTTGCCGGACAGGTGGTCGAGATACGTCGCCCGTGCCTGCATCGACCGGCCGGTCACGTCGAGCAACCCGCGTTCGTGCGGCCAGTAGGCGGCCCGCCGCACCCCGCACGCGGACAGCAGGTCCGCCAGGGGACCGGTTGCGGGCG
>NZ_VRVD01000098.1:0-11099 GCF_008040015.1 Methylobacterium sp. WL18
CGCGGTCGCCCGCACGGCGACGGCGGCCCAGCGCGCCTCCGAGGATGCCCGCTGCGCCGCAGAAGTTGCCGAGGGTGCAGCTCCGTTCGTGCCGGACACCTGGGCCCGGGCCTGCACGATCCTCGACGCCGCCCTGGCGATCGGCCGGCAGGCGCCGGAGATCGACCTCGTCGGCGCCCGCGCGCGCCTCGATGCGGCCCGAGCCGGAATTCCGGCCTGATCAGGCCAGGACGGGCTCGGCGGCGAGGTCCAGTTCGATGGAGGCGCAGTTCTCCAGGAACGTGCCGGTAAGGTGATAGAAGAAGGTCCCGTGGCCCACCACCGCGATAGTCGTCTCGGGCCGCGCTTGCAGCCACTCCCGGAACCCGGCGACGCGGGCATCGAACAGGTGGCGCGGTTCCACCGGGTATCCGCCGACCTCGCAACCGGGCTCGGCATGCCACCACACCTCGGGTAGGTGCCCGACATCGAGATGCGGGAACTCGGCAGCGATCTCCGAGGCGGCCCGGCCGACGTCGCAACTGCTCTCCTGGCACTCCCGGTGCAACACCTCGACCAGCAGGCGAGGCCGGTTCGGGTGCTCCCCGAACAGGATCGCGGCGGTCTCGATCGCCCGGGTCAGCGGCGAGACCACCACCAGCTCGAACGGGATGTCCTTCAGACGCTCCCGCGCGTCTCGGGCCTGAGCCTGACCCCGCGGGGTCAGGCGGGCGTCGAGGAGGCCGGGATCGCCGCCCCCGTGCCGGTGGGCGGCGTTGAAGGTCGATTCGCCGTGGCGGATGCAGATGATGCGGGTGGTCTCGGGCATGTGGCTCGGATGTGTCGCGTGGGGGAGGGCGGGACGCTCAGGCGAAGCGGCCGCCGCGCTGGATGACCTCGATCTTGTAGCCGTCCGGGTCCGTGGCGAAGAAGAACCGGGCGAGCACGGTGTCGCCGTGCTTGAGGGTCTTCACGTCGGTGGCCGGAAGGCCCTCGCGGAGGTGGCGGGCGTGTTCGGCCTCAACGTCATCGACGACGACGGCGATATGGCCGTAGCCGTCGCCGAGGTCGTAGGGCGTGTCGCGGTCCTTGTTCACCGTAAGTTCCAGCTCGAACGGCGAGGCCGGATCGCGCAGGTAGACCAGGGTGAAATCGTCGAACTCGTAGCGGTCCGCAGCTTCGAAGCCGAAGGCACGGGCATAGTAGGCCCGCGCGCGCTCTTCGTCGCGAACGCGGATCATGGCGTGGACGGGCTTGGACATGCGGCAGCGTTTCCGGGATCGTCGAGGAATTGAGGACGCGCTCTATGTGGCGCCGCCCCGGCCAGGCGGAAAGGCCCGAGCCTCCGCCGCGACGCCGCGCGATCGCGGGACGGGCCCGGTGTCTCGCGCACAAATTGCTACTTGTTGACCCAACGTAAATCCTAGATTTCGAACGCCGAAATGGCGCGCACCTCGTCGAATGCGCAGATCTTTGATGTTGCCGCCTCGCCGGATGCGGTTCCGTAACTAGAAATTATGTTGGTCGTCACAGCGGATCCGACACGTGAGATCTAAAATTCCACGTGCCGCCTGGAAAAGATCAGATTTTAGGGCGCGCTTAATAGAATCATGATAAGGAGGCCAATGATCACGGCTTAAGCTAAGCCCCAGCCCGACGGACCCGAACAGACATGCTGCGCCTGTCGAACATCAAGATCATGCCCAAGCTGATCGCGGTGGTCGCGTTGATCGGCGTCATCGTGGGCGGCTGCGTCTGGTATGCCCAGTCGCGGATGAGCCAGATCGACGACGCCTACAGCACGTTCATCAGCAACGAGGCCGTCGCCGTCGCCGAGGGCCGGCGCCTCAACCGCTTCGTCTTCGAACTGAACTACTTCGTCTATCGGATCATCGCCGAAACCGATGCGGACCAGATTCGCGCCGCCAATGCCGGGTTCGAGGCCGCCGTGCCGAACCTGAAGGCGACGCTCAAGTCGCTGCGCGACCACGCGCCCAGCTACGCGCCGCGCATCGACGCGCTGACGACGCGAATCAACACGTTCCTGACCGACGTGACCGAGGTGCGCCGCCTGGGCACCAGCAACCAGAACGAACAGGCGATCGCCCTGGTCCATTCCGCGATCGATCCGACCTTCTCGACTCTGATGGTCGATGGCAACGCGCTGTCCAACGACATCAACGCCTTCATGCAGAAGGGCTCCGACGACCTGACGGCCCAGACCGAAGCCACACGCCTCAGCCTGATGATCGTCAGCGGCGTCGGGATGCTCGCCGGCGCGATCGCGGCCGCGTTCGTCGCGATGGTTGGCATCACCCGGCCGCTCGACCGCTTGGTCTCTGTCTTGCAGCGGATGGCGAAGGGCGAGATCGAAGCGGAGATCAGGGAGTCCGCCCGGAAGGACGAGATCGGCGCCGTCGGCAGGGCCGTGGAGGGCATCAAGGCGATGGTCGCCCGCAAGGCTGCCGAGGAAGCTGAGGTCCGGCGGGTCGCCGAGGAGGCCTCAGCGGCCGCGCGGAAGCAGACCATGCTGGAGCTAGCCGACGGGTTCGAGCGCGCCGTCGGCGGCATCGTCGGCCTGGTCTCGTCCTCGGCGACGGAGTTGCAGGCGACCGCCCAGTCGATGACGGCGAGTGCCACCGAGACCGCCAGCCAATCCACCACGGTGGCCGCCGCCGCCGAGGAAGCCGCCGCCAACGTCCAGACCGTGGCGGCTGCCGCCGAGGAACTGGGTTCGTCGGTCCAGGAGATCGGCCGGCAGGTGCTCGGATCGGCCGGGCTCGCCCAATCGGCGGTCGGCGAGGCGGACCAGACCCATCATCTCGTGCAGGCGCTCAGCCAGGCGGCGACCCGCATCGGCGACATGGTCGGCCTTATCTCGAACATCGCCGGGCAGACCAACCTGCTGGCCCTGAACGCCACCATCGAGGCCGCCCGCGCCGGCGAAGCCGGCCGCGGCTTCGCCGTGGTGGCCTCCGAGGTGAAGGAGCTGGCTGCGCAGACCGCCAAGGCCACCGAGGAGATCAGCCAGCAGATCGGCCAGATCCAGGGCGTGACCGGCCAGGCCGTCACGGCGATCGGAGGCATCACGGCGCGCATCCGGGAGATCGACTCGGTGGCGACCTCGATCGCCGCGGCCGTCGAGGAACAGGGCGCCGCGACACAGGAGATCGTCCGCAACGTCGCCCAGGCCGCCACCGGCACCAACGAGGTGACCAGCAATATCGCCGGCGTGGCCCAGGCCTCCGAGGATACCGGCGCTGCCGCAAGCCAGGTGCTCAACGCCGCTGGAGAGCTGTCGCGTCAATCCGAGCATCTGGGCGCCGAAGTGTCCCGCTTCCTCTCCACCGTGCGGGCGGCGTAACGCGCCCGTCCTCCCTCTGCGGGCTACCACGTGCAGAGATCGGCCCTCATTGGGCTGCAAGGCTCCCGATCCCGAACGGGAGCGGGGACTCGCGGCTCGTCCGCCGCTGTGTGAATCCACCGGGCTCAGCGGCGGGGCGGGAACGTGCTCGGGGCTGACCTTGGCCCCGATCCGGCAGCGATCAGTGAGCATCGTAGCCCGCACGGGTAGACGGCCGCGCCAGTCGTCGCTCTCCATGCAACGTCGAACGGGGCGAAGCCTGCCCGCGCCGAAGATCACTGGGCCGGGGCAGGCAGACTGACCGTTCGGGCCCTCCCGGCCCGGCCACGTCCGCTCCCTCAGACGCGCGCGGCGCCGTTCCCCGCGAACTCCCAGACCGGCACGCCAGCCTGCTGGTCGAACCTGTTTCCCGACCCCGAGCTGATGGTGAACCTGACCCGGTGCAGCTCGAGCCGATACACCGCTCGGCCGTCCACCATCAGCGCGCCGCACCGCTTGGTCCGACGTGTGCCGAAATGCGGGTCGACGCCGAACAGATCGGCCGTCGTCCAGCCGAGCCCGTGCGCCTCGTCGCCGAACCGTTCGATGAAGTCGAGCGCGCTGTGGCGCAACCGCGCCCAGCGCTCCACTGCCAGAAAGCGACAGGGTGAACTGCGCGCCGGCATCGCCTCGATCGAATCGCGCCACAGCACAACAGGGCTCGGAACGATAGCGATGTCGAGGGCTGTACACATATTATTACAGTACGCCAGAAGCTAAGCATTAACCATGTAGGGCAGCGCCAATTCCCGAGATTTCGATTTTATAAAAATTTGACATAGCCTTAAACACCCGGAATTTTTCGGCCGAAATTTATCCTGATAAGAGCTTGACAAACACTGGGGTCTTATAATCGACAACGTTGCTGCACAATAAATCAACTGTCGGTTGATGTGGCTGGAAATTTCCCGCCTTTGCCCGGATGCGGATAATGTATTCTCCCAATCGACGCGGCAGCGGCAGTCTGGATCGAGAGTGCCCGCCCTTCCGAGATGTCCGCGGCCTTGGGGGCCAGGAAGTGTCCGTCAGTGCCTGAGTTGCGCCGCGTCGGCGCTGGCGACACCCGAATCATCGCGAGGCCGCGAAGCGAAGCCCGGGGATGATGCTCACTCAAGCATCGTTCCGAACGGCGGCCGGCGGCTTTCGGAAAAAGACGTTGCGGATCAAGGAGCCCGCGTATCGTGCCGGTTCCGGTATCCGGCACGAAGCGCTGTCGGGCGTCTCGCCGGTGAGGGCTTCGGTTAGGGGGATGCGCGGGTGACGGCGCGGTCGGCGTTCACGCGTCCGGCCCAGTCCTTGACGCGGTCTTGACCCTTGAGGTCGATCAGCCGGGCGCCGCTGACGTCGACGTTCTTGAAGTCCGCGCCCGCCACAGTGGCGCCGGTCAGGTTCGCCCCGGACAAGTCCGAGCCCATCAGCACCACGTCGGTGAGGTCGGCATCCTGGAGGTCGGCGTATTCCAGGCGCGACCGCCCGAGGTTGGCCCCCTTCAGGTTAGCGCCCGCAAGGTTCACCGAGGTGAACACCGCCCGCATCAGGCCCATGGACTGGTTCTTGATGTCGGCGCCGCCTTTCAGGTCCACGAGCGTCGCGCCGCTCATGTTGGCGCCCTTGAAGTCGCCGATCGGCATCGACCGGCTGAGGTCGGCACCGCTGAGGTTGGCATCCCGAGCGGTGATGCCGAACATCTTCGTGTCCGCGAGCTTGGCGCCGGACAAGTCGGCCGTCAGGAACCACGCCTGTTCTAGGTTGGCACCGCTGAGGTCGGCGCCGCGCAGGTTGGTCTTGTTCAGGCGCGCGGTCCGCAGGTTGGCGCCCCGGAGGTTCAAGCCGGACAGGTCGAGGCCGGACAGCGCCTTGTCGTGCAGGTCGATCGGCTTGCCGTCCGCGGCCTTGATCATCGCTTCGACGTCGGCGCGGCTCATCTCGGCCTGGGTCATCGCAGGCGAGGACATGTTGGCGCCCAGCAGCAGATCCTGTTCGGCGACAGCCGGACCGGCAGCGAGTGTAGCCAGCATGAAGCTCAGGGCGAGGCGGCGCATCGGGTCACTCCCATCGGGTGCCGTGCAGGGCCGGCACCCGTATCGTTTTCATTGTGTCGCGATGCTATGCCGAGCCGCTGCACGCGGTCGGTGACCCAGGTCACACAAGTCCGGCGCGGCGGGAGAAAAACGCAACGCGCGCCGGATGATCAGCCTGTCGTCACGGCCGAGAGGGCGACGCCGATCATGATGGACGCGCATAAGGTCGAGCGTTGGGTCGACCGATTTCCACTTCTCCAAGCGCTCAGCGCGGCGCACCTGCAGCTCGCCCGGGGAACCGTACAGTTCCCGGTGCTGGACGCCGGCGCCACGGCCTACGAACTCGATGGCGAGTGTGCCAACTACCTGATGTGCCTGGAGGGGCGCACGCGCATCTTCCGCATGTCGGAGGGCGGGCGCGAGGTCTTGATCTACAAGGTCGGCCCTGGCGGCACCTGCGCCCTGACCACGCAATGCCTCCTGTCCGGTGGCACTTTCCCAGCCCAAAGCATCGCCGAAGAGCGGACCGAATTTGCCGCCTTGCCGGCGGGCACGTTCCAACACCTGATGGGCGACAGCGCCGCCTTCCGCAGCTTCGTCATGGACGACTACACGCGGCTGATGTCCGGCCTGTTCACGCTCATCGACGCGGTCGCGTTCGCCCCGCTGAAGCAGCGCCTGGCTCAGCGACTCCTGGCGGAAGCCGATCCCTGGGGCGTCGCCGCGGTCACCCACCAGACGCTCGCCGACGACGTCGGCAGCGTGCGCGAGGTGGTGAGCCGCATTCTCGCGCAATGGGCCGAGGCCGGCCTGATCGAACTCCGGCGCGGTGCGATCGAGATCGTCGACCGCGCCAGCCTGGCCGCCGCGGGCCGGCGGTGACGCGCGGCGCGCTCACTCCGCTTTGATCGGAGCGGGCGGCCACGATCCCGATCACCCCCCGATCCGCAGCACCTCCGTGCGGTCGCCCGCCTGCGCGAAGGCGGCGGGGTCGGCGCCGGTCATCCAGACCTGCCCGTGAAGGGCGTCGAGGGCCTCGAACAGGCCGGCCCGGCGGCGCGGATCGAGATGCGCCGCGACCTCGTCGAGCAGGATCATCGGGGCGATGCCGCTCATCGCCCGAACCAGGCGGGCATGGGCCAGGACCAGACCGATCAGCAGCGCCTTCTGCTCGCCCGTGGAGGCGGTACCGGCCGGGACGTCCTTGGGGCCGTGGCGGACCACGAGATCGGTGGTCTGCGGGCCCGTGAGGGTGCGGCCGGCAGCCCGGTCGCGGTTGCGGCCGTTGCGCAGGGCCAGCCGGAACCGATCCTCCGCCTCGATCGCCGGCCAGACCGCCACCAAGTCGTCGAGGTCACCCTCCAGGCGAATCGACGCCCATGGGAAGGGCTGGGAATCGTCACGCGTCTCGGCGATCAGCCGGTCCAGGCGCTCGGCGGTCTCCCGGCGGGCGAGCGCAACTGCCACCCCGAGCTCGGCCACCTCCCGCTCCACGGCATCGAGCCAGCGGCCGTCGTCGGTCCGGTCCTCCAGCAGGCGGTTGCGCGAGCGTAGCGCCCGCTCCATGGCCGAGACCCGCGCTCCGTGACCGGCATCCACCGCCAGGACGAGACGGTCGAGGAACCGGCGCCGGTCGCCGGCAGCGCCGCGGAACAGCCCGTCGAGGTCCGGCGTCAGCCAGACAACCCGGACGAACTCGCTGAACGCCACCGGCGAAGAAGCGGGGGCGCCGTCGATGCGGCAGAGCCGGCTCGTGCGCCCGTCCGGCCCCGGCGGCTCCAGACCGGTGCCCAAGCGATGCTCGGCGCCGTCCCGATCGAGGGTAAGCGACACGGCAAAGCCCCCCGGGCCGTCCGCGCGCGCCATGGCGGCGAACTCCGCCCGGCGCAGGCCCCGGCCCGGCACGAACAGCGAAATCGCCTCGAGCAGGTTGGTCTTGCCGGCGCCGTTCTCGCCGACCAGGGCGACGAAGCGGGCGCCGGGGTTGAGTTCGAGGTCGGTGTGGTTGCGGAAGTCGCGGGCGATCAACCGGGTGATGCGTGTGGTTCCAGCCGCGTCGAGTTCACTCATAAGGCGGCACAATGGAGCGGTCGCGCGCCGAGTGCAGCATGCGATCGATCGAAATGCGGTCGTCGAGGATGCGATGAAGGATCAGGTAAGATCGGAATATGAGGATCCGTACGGTGAGAGCAATCTCCGACGCGGGCCTGCCCATCATCGGCTGGCGACCGAGCGCCTGACAACGGGTGCGTAGCTCCGAGACGAAGCTGCGGGCGCGCGTCGGATTGTCAGCCGCGATGAAGTCACCGATCTCGCGCAGGTCGGCTCGGGCTCGGCGCGACACGACGACAGGCTTCAAGAGCCGGCCTTTTCCATGGCGGCATAGCGCGCATCCAAGGCATCCAGCGTGGCGTCGAGCGGTTCGTGATCTCCACTCTCGACGCCCTCCCGCCAAGCCTCCCGCATCGTCGAAAGGCGATCCTCGTGCTGGAGCAGCAACGCGACACCGGCGGCGACCGCCTCCTCCGGCGAACCGTAGCGCCCTGCCGCGATCAGACGATCGAGCGAGGCTTCCTGGGTCGGATCGAGGATGACGGCTTTCGGCATGGCAGCCTAATACTACACCCGCATCGGCATCAGCACGTACAGGGCCGGCGCGCCCTCGCGGTCCTGGATCAGGGTCGGCGAGCCCGGGTCGGCAAGCTTGAACAGGGCGGTGTCGCCCTCGAGTTGCGCGGTGATGTCGAGCAGGTAGCGGGCATTGAACCCGATATCGAGGCCGGCGGCCTCGTAATCGACGTCCAGCTCTTCCGTGGCGCTGCCCGAATCCGGGTTGTTGACCGAGAGCGCCAGGCGCCCCTCGGTGAGCCCGAGCTTCACGGCGCGACCGCGCTCGGACGAGATCGTCGAGACCCGGTCCACCGCCTTGGCGAAGGCGTCGCGCTGCACGGTCAGGCGCTTGTCGTTGTTGGCCGGGATCACCCGCTGGTAGTCCGGGAAGGTGCCGTCGATCAGCTTGGAGATCAGGGTCAGGCCGCCGGCGAAGCGCAGGCGGATCTTGGCGGGCGACAGGTCGACCGCCACGGTCTCGCCGCCGTCGTCCAGGAGCTTCTGGATCTCGGCCACCGCCTTGCGGGGCACGATCACCCCCGGCATGCCGACGCTGCCCTGCGGGGCCGGGATCTCGACCCGCGCGAGGCGGTGGCCGTCGGTGGCGACCGCGCGCATCACCGGGCCGGCCTCGGCCTCCAGCGTGTGCAGGTAGATGCCGTTGAGATAGTAGCGCGTCTCCTCGGTGGAGATCGCGAACTGCGTCTTGTCGATCAGGCGCTTGAGGTCGGCGCTCGCGATCTCGAAGCCGTGCGGCATCTCGCCGGCGGCGAGGTCCGGGAAGTCGCCCTCCGGCAGGGCGCCCAGCGCGAAGCGCGACCGGCCCGAGCGGATCGTCATCTGGCCGGATTCGCCGCCGGTCTCCAGAGAGACTTGGGCGCCGTCGGGCAGCTTGCGCACGATGTCGTAGATCACGTGCGCCGGGACCGTGGTGGCGCCGGGATCGGCCACGTCGGCCGGCACGCTCTCGGTGACCTCGATATCGAGGTCCGTCGCCCGGAGCTGCAGGCTCGATCCCTCCGAACGCAGCAGCACGTTCGACAGGATCGGGATCGTGTTGCGGCGCTCGACGACCCGATGCACGTGGCCGAGCGACCTGAGCAGGGCCGCGCGCTCGACGGTGACTCTCATCGCGATACTCGAGTGATGGGGGAGGGCGCCGCGGCCGGCATCCCTCTCGAAAACAGGCCGATCAGCTTGGCGAAGGGGACGTGCGAACGCAAGGCCGCCGCAGCGGCATCGCACAGCTACGCCGCCAGCCGGTGGGATTCAGGGTTCCCGCCGGGGCCGCCCCGTGCGAAAGCGCCGCGCTCCACCTGAAGCGGCACCGGCCGCCCGAGTTCCGTCAGACCATGCCGCACACCGTCGAGACCGCGAGACCGCACGCCGCCGCACCGAGCGCCAGCCCCGGGCGGATCCTGGCCGCGAGCTTCATCGGCACCGCGATCGAGTTCTTCGACTTCTACATCTATGCGACCGCGACCGCCCTGGTGATCGGCCCGGTCTTCTTCCCGGCGGGGGCGCCCGGGGTGCAGCAACTCAGCGCGTTCGCGACCTTCGCGATCGCGTTCATCGCGCGGCCGTTCGGGGCGGCTTTGTTCGGGCATTTCGGCGACCGGGTCGGCCGCAAAGCGACGCTGGTCGCCTCGCTGCTGATCATGGGCCTGTCCACCGTCCTGATCGGCTGCCTGCCGACCTACGCTACAGCGGGCTGGTGGGCGCCGGCCGCCCTGTGCGTCCTGCGCTGCGGCCAGGGGATCGGGTTCGGCGGCGAGTGGGGTGGGGCGGCCCTGCTGGCGGTGGAGAACGCACCGCCGGGCAAGCGCGCCTGGTACGGCATCTTTCCGCAGCTTGGCGCGCCGGTCGGCTTCATCCTGGCCAATCTCGGTTTCCTCTGCCTCAGCTTCGGCCTGTCGCCCGAGAGCTTCCAGGCCTGGGGCTGGCGCCTGCCGTTCCTGGCCTCGGCCGCCCTGGTCGGGGTCGGCCTCTACGTGCGCCTGAAGCTCACCGAGACGCCGGCCTTCAAGGCCGCGCTGACCGACGCGAAGCCCGAGCGCGTGCCGTTCGCCACGATGCTGACCCAGCACGGCGGCGCAGTGCTGATCGGGACTTTCGCCATGGTGGCGGTCTACGCGGTGTTCTACCTCTCGACGGTGTTCGCCCTGGGCTACGGCACCGGCACGCTGGGCTACAGCCGCCCGACCTTCCTGCTGTTCGAGTGCATCGCGGTCTGCTTCATGGCACTTGGGACTGTGATTTCGGGGGCTGCCGCCGACCGGTTCGGCCGCAAGCCCGTGCTGCTCTCCGGGATGGCCGCGGTGTTCGCGCTCGGCTTCCTGATGGGCCCGATGCTCGGGAACGCTGCCTCGGCCGGGACCTGGCCGCCGGTGCTGGGCTTCCTGTGCCTCAGCCTGCTGGCGATGGGCTGGGTGTTCGGCCCGATGGGCGCGGTGCTGCCGGAGCTGTTCCCGACCCGGGTGCGCTACACGGGGGCCTCGGTCACCTACAACCTCGCCGGTATCCTGGGCGCCTCTGGGGCGCCCTACATCGCCCAGGAGCTGGCAGCCTATGGCGGGATTGGCTTCGTCGGATTCTATCTCGCGGCCGCCGCCGTGCTCAGCTTCGTCGCCGTCCTGGCCATGCGGGAGAGCGCGTACGATTGAGGGCGGCCCACCCCTCACATGCGGGCTTGGGCGACCGGCTCGTAGCGGCCGAGGAACCGCGTCCGGTCCCACAGCTCGATCGCCTCGTCCGTGGCCATGGCCCGGGCGCGGCGACGGGCCTGCGTGTCGTCGGCGGCCGGAACGATCTCGGCCGAGAACACGCGGCCGGCCCGGTCGAGCTTGAACGCCCGGTAGGCGCGGTTTCGCTGAGCGGTCTGGGCGTCCAGGTTGAGCATCGGGTCTTCCTCGGAGCCCGACCCTTCCGAAAACCGGTTAACCGTCCGTCAACGCGCGATCTCAGTTCCGCTTGTCGAGGGGGCGGCCCAGCAGGCGCGCGAACTCGGCCTCGATCTCCTCCACGGAGAACGGGTTGCCGGCGGCCTTCGGCTCGGGCCGCGGCGCGGCGGGCGCAGGCCGTGGCGG
>NZ_VRVD01000990.1:0-1177 GCF_008040015.1 Methylobacterium sp. WL18
GTGCAGAACAGGGCTTTGCCCGTCATGCCGGTCGCGCCCTCTGCTGAACCCGGGCTCCCCTCTCCCGACCCGGCCTGACGGCCGGCCCACCCTCCCCCGCAGAGGGGGGAGGGAGACGCGTGCCAGGGTCCCGGCCGTTGCCCTCATTCCGTCAGCGATGGGCGAGGAGAGTGCGGCGTATCGAGCGTCCGCTGCCGAACCCAATGAAGAATCCCCCCGACGGAACCGAAGTGCCCCGCCCCACCGCCGTGACGATCCCGTGACATCGTCCCGCGCTTGACCCTTGCCAAATCCCCGTGGCCGTCTGTAATGATACTGACCCTTCTCCGGTCCCGCCGGCCGTCGTAACGGCTTGCGGACGCGGCCGAATTCCTTCGAGAAAACGGACGCGACGTCGCGGCGGGCCTGTTTGCCCGCCTGGCGGCGACGGGTGTTTTCCCGATCGGGCAGGTGTCGCACGACGCGGTGGAGCTGTTCCGCCGCATCCAGATTTCACGGCCGGTCCCATCCGGCCGAGATTGTTTCGCGAGGTCGGAACCAGGATGAACGGACGCACGGCTCAGCATGGCGCTGCGCGTGCCCCGGAGGCGCAGGATCTGCGTCGCACCGGCCCGTTCAGCCTACCGGCCAAGTTCAACCCCAGGCGCCCAGGGCGCCGAACGGCGGTTGACGGCAATTTCCCCTCGAACCCAGCCGCTTCGGCGACGAGGCCGGCTCCATGCGCGACCGTTCTGAGGTCGTGCGAGGCGCCGCCGGGACCACGGGCACGGAGAACGACGTCGGCCGCCATGCCGAGAGTCCGACATGGCCAACAAAATGCTGATCGACGCGATGCACCCGGAGGAGACCCGGGTCGTCACGGTCCACGGGTCTAGGGTCGAGGAGTTCGACTTCGAAGCCGCCAACCGGCGCCAGCTGCGCGGCAACATCTACCTCGCCAAGGTCACCCGGGTGGAGCCGTCGCTCCAGGCGGCCTTCGTCGAGTACGGCGGCAACCGCCACGGCTTCCTCGCCTTCAACGAGATCCATCCCGACTACTACCAGATCCCGCTGGCCGACCGGCAGGCGCTGCTGGAGGACGAGGCGCGCGACGCCGTCGCGCGCCGCGGCCGCCCGCAGCGCCGGCCGGGCGGCCCGCGGGCGCGGGTGGGAGTGGGGGGGGGTGTGGGTGAAGGCG
>NZ_VRVD01000991.1:0-1171 GCF_008040015.1 Methylobacterium sp. WL18
CTCGCCGCCGGCACCCTGTCGGACGGCCTGTCCGTCCGCCGCCGGCTGACCCTGACCGGCCGCGGCGCGCCTTACTACGTGGTCGCGCACGCCCATGCCGGCCGGGTGATCGTCGAGTTGGAGCTCGAGCCCGAATCCGACGAGGACTTCCCCACCGCCAGCCAGGTCGACACCGAACTCGCGGTCGGGCGCCTGCGCGAGGCCGGCACCCTGGCCGAGGCCGCCCGCATCGCCGCCCTGGAGATCCGGGCGTTCACCGGCTTCGAGGCCGTGCTGGTCTACCGGTTCGACGCGGACTGGAACGGCGAGGCGGTGGCCGAGGACAAGGTGCCGGGCTGGTCGCGCAGCCTGCTCGGCCTGCGCTTCCCCGCCTCCGACATCCCCGCCCAGGCCCGCGCGCTCTACACCAGGGCCAAGAACCGGTTCGTGATCGACCGGGACAGCGTGCCGGTCGGGCTGGTGGCGGCCCCCGGCGCCGGCAACGGCCCGATCGACCTGACCTTCGCCCAGCACCGCACGCTGTCGCCGATCCACCTCGAGTACCAGCGCAACCTGGGCGTGAACGGCTCCATGTCGATCTCGATCATGGTCGAGGGCCGGCTCTGGGGCCTGATGATCGGCCATCACCGCCGCCCGCACTACGTGACGCCCGAGACGCGCTCGGCCGCCACCGTGCTCACCGACGCCTTCGCCATGCGGGTGCAGGAGATCGAGTCGCGCCGGCTCTGGGAGGAGCGGCAGGCCCATCTCGGCGTCGAGGGCCGGCTGGTGCGCGGCCTGACCCGGTCCGACGACTTCGTGGCCTCCCTCACCGGCGGCACGACGACCCTGCTCGACCTGTTCAGCGCCACCGGCGCGGGCATCGTGGCGGGCGAGCGGGTCACCCTCATCGGGCGGGCGCCGCCCCCTGCTGTGGTCGCCCGGATCGCCGGCTGGCTGCGGGACGCGCTGCCGCCGGGCGAGACCGGCTACAGCAGCAACAGCTTCACCGCCGCGTACCCGGAGGCGGCCCCGTACCGGGAGATCGCCAGCGGCCTGCTCGCCGCCTTCGTGGACGAGTCGCGCGAGACCCTGCTGGTCTGGTTCCGGCCCGAGGTGCCCAGCACCGTGACCTGGGGCGGCGACCCGCGCAAACCGGTGCTCGCCGGCAGCGGCCCGGTCGCCCTGCTGC
>NZ_VRVD01000992.1:0-1162 GCF_008040015.1 Methylobacterium sp. WL18
CGCGTGCGCTGGGCCGGTGACGCCGCCCGCCCCGAACGAGGCCCGCGGTCTCAGGCGACGACGAGGTTGAGGGTCCGGGCGGCGGGGGCGATGTCCACGCGCCGCCCCCAGTCGAAGGCGAGGAAATCCTGCTCGATCCCGTCGGCGAACACGACGCCGCCCTCGTTCATCCGCGACGTCACGGTGAGGGAATCGGCGGCGAGCTTGCCCGCGCGCAGGCCCGTCGCGGTGGCGACGCTCGGAAACGGCTCGCGCACCCAGTAGCCGACCGCCGCCTCCTCGACGCCGACATCGAGGGCGATGTGGGTCGCGTCGCTGATCGACCGGGCCCAGCCGGTCAGGCCGGTCCCGGACGCCACGATCAGGCCGCTCGACGACTGGTCCTCCGCCCGGCCGCGATCCGCGATCCGGTAGCGCGCGGATTGGTGGCTGCGGTGGCCGACGAAGATCTCGTTCAGCGCCAGCAGCCGCGCGCCGCCGTCGAGCACCGCCTGCACCATGGTGCGGCGCTCGATCCGCGCGGCTCCGGCGACGCTGGCCGGCAGCAGCGCCCCCAGCCGCTCCACCGGGGCGCGCGCCAGGATGCCGTCATAGAGGTCGGGCGCCGGATTGACGCCGACCACCGGTTGCCCGTCGAGATACTTCGCGACGTTGGCCACGAGCCCGTCCTGGCCCACCGCGACCACGACGTCCTCGGGGGCGAACAGGAAGCGGTCGAGGTCGGGGCGCCGCACCAGCGCCTGGCGCCACTCCGTCGGCACGCACGCGCGGGCCTGCGCGAGGACCGCGTGGGCCCGCGCGTGGCGGTCCTCGATCTCCGCGATCGACTGCCCGCGGCTCTCCAGGAAGAACCGGACCTGGCCGCGGGTCGCGTGCCGGATCAGCAGCAGCTCGTAATCGGTATCGCGGATCACGAAGACCACCCGGGGCGTGACCCCTGCCATGGCCCGCCCCCTCAGCGCGTCGCGGCCGGCAGCGGCACGGCCCGGCGGAATTCGCCCAGGGCCGCCGCGAGCAGGTCGGGCGTGACGTTGAGGTGCTCGATCGTGTCGAGCTTGCCGGCGAATTCCCGTGCGGCGAGCCCGAGCAGCACGGCCGGCGGCATGTCGCGGTAGATCGCGGCGCGCTGCTGCTCGGCCTCGGCGCGGGCGCCCTCGACGAG
>NZ_VRVD01000993.1:0-1161 GCF_008040015.1 Methylobacterium sp. WL18
GCCGAGGAGCCGGTGAGCGCCGAGGCGGTGGCCGAGGCGGTCGAGGCCGCGCCGTCCCCCGTCCACGACGAGGTCGCCGTCGAGTTGCCGGTCGCGGCCGCTCCGGAGTCCGCGGAACGGTTCGAGAGGCAGGCTGCGGAGCGGTTCGAGACGCAGGCCGCGGAGGCCCCGCCCGAGGCGGCGCCGACGGAGGCCGCCCCGCCGCCCGAGCCGGTTGCTGTGGTGCTGACCCAGCCCAGCGATCCGGACCGGCCCAAGCGCGCCGGCTGGTGGTCCCGCACCAAGGCCGCCCTGACCGGCGAGTGAGATGCGACGGCACCCCCGGACGGTTGTCGTCCGGGGGTGCCGACAGGGGATCGCGGCTTCGTCCAATTCCAATAAGGGACGGTTATCCTTCACCTTCGGTTGAAGGTTCCATGCGAATATGGCTCCCGAATCGACGTTCGCAGGAGCCCCCGCATGTTGAGTTTGCGCCGCAAGCGCCCGGCCCCGGAGCTGGCCGGGACCGCGGTGACGGCCGACGCCCAGACGTCCGCGCCCGTTGCAACGACCGTCCTGGACATCGTCCCGCAGGCTGCCGTGCCCGACCGCGAATTGATGGCGCTCCTGGCGCGCCTGTCGGCCGCGGCCTCGGAGGCCGGCACCTCGATCGGCTGGATGACGCACGACGCCTCCGGCACCGCCGAGCAGGCCCGGCTGATCGCCGCCGCCAGCGAGGAACTGGCCGCCAGCACCAGCGAGATCGCGGCCCGCTCCTCCTCGGCGGCCGAGACCGCCGAGACCGCCCGCGCCGGCATCGCCACCTGCGTCGACGACCTCCAGCGCGCCAGCGACGGCATGCGCGGGATCGAGCAGGGCACCGACGAGATCGGCAGCCGGCTCGACAGCTTCTCGGCCGCCGCCCTGCGGATCGAGGAGATGGCCGGCACCATCGCGGCGATCTCGGCCCAGACCAACCTGCTGGCCCTCAACGCCACCATCGAGGCCGCCCGGGCCGGTGAGGCCGGCCGGGGCTTCGCGGTCGTCGCGGCGGAAGTGAAGATGCTCTCCGCGCAGACCGCGAAGGCGACGGACGAGATCCGCGCCCGGCTCGGCGGTCTCCGCGAGGAGATGGCGGCGATGCAGGCGGCGGTCACGCGCAGCCGCAGCGCCGTCGAGACC
>NZ_VRVD01000994.1:0-1160 GCF_008040015.1 Methylobacterium sp. WL18
ACGGGCGTTGCAGCCCTATTCCGGGACGGTCGGCGCTTCGCGCCTGGTCCGGGTGGCCACCCGGACCAGGCATCCCGCTGGCGCGGAACACCCTCAAACTAGCAGACATCCAACAGACAATTCCGGGCGCCGCAGGCGAGCCCGGAATCCAGAACCGCCGCGCCTTACGAACGGGTCGAAACGCTGCCGCTGACAATGCGGAAGGCATTGCGGCTCTGGATTCCGGGCTCCGCTTCGCGGCCCCGGAATGACAAGGTGGGTGACGCCTACCGCGCCATCGCCCCCACCAGCGGCCCCAGCGGCCGGCTGATGTCGGAGCGGCCGAGATTGGGCGCGTAGAGGCTCGACACCGTGCCGTCGAGGAACAGCGCGTTGCGGCAGCCGAGGTCGTCCCGGAACAGGCGGGCGAAGGCCCCGAAGGTCACCGGGCGCTCGGAGATGGCGAACACAGCCACGCGGCCATCCTCCTGCACCCCGACGCCGTTGCGGATCTTCTGGCTCGGCCCGTCCGCCGAGATTTTTGGGTGGATCTGCCCGTCGATCACCAGCATCGGACCGGATTGGGTGGCGAAGTCCGGCCGGATCTTCGCCCGCAGGTAGTGGCCGGTGTCGAGCACGCCGGCCTTGTCGCCCTTCACCCAGAACACGCCGTTGGGCTTGAGATGGAAGTTGCCCGGCCCGTCCGCGGTCGAGACGCGCTTCATCTCGCGCCCGTCCTCGACGTAGAGGCCCACCGGCGCCTGCTCCGTGTCGTACATCCCGGCATTCATCGCGAAGCCGAGGCGGCCGCCCTGCTTCTCCGCGAGCGTCCCCAGGGCGCCGTAGGGCCGGCCGTCCTCCTGAAGCCAGAACAGCCGCAGCCGCTGGCGCCGCAGGTCGACGGTGCAGACCGTGAAGCTCTCGCCCTGCGCCTGGACGGCCCGGCACAGATCGGGCGCGGCCGGCGCCGCCACGGCCCCGCGGCCGAGGGCGACCAGCGTCAGGAGCGCGATCAAGAGAGCGTGAGCCGGGCGCGTCGTCATCGAGGGTTCCGTGATGCCCACCGGCGGAGAGGCGGGCCGACGCAGGGGCTCTCGCCTGGGAAAACGGCGATTTTGGTGTCCGGAACCGCACCTTCGGGGGGCAGGGTGGCGCCGGGCTTGCGCGGCGCCACCTGCCCC
>NZ_VRVD01000995.1:0-1159 GCF_008040015.1 Methylobacterium sp. WL18
AGAGAGATCGCCGAGCGCGTCGGCCTCGGCGCCGTCGCCGACCGGCGGCCCGGCACCCTGCCCTTCGCGGACCTACGCCGGCTGGAGCTCGCCAAGGCTATCGCCCGCGACCCCCGGGTGGTGCTGGTGGACGAGCCGTTCGCGGGCCTGACCGGGGGCGAGGTCGCGGCCTTCTCCGAGCTGATCCGGGGGTTTCGCGACGAGGGCAAGGCCGTGCTCCTCGTCGACCACAACGTGAAGAGCGTCGCGGCCCTCGTGGACCGGGTGTTCGCCATGTATCTCGGCGAGCGCATCGCCGAGGGCACGGCCGAGTCGGTGATGGCCGACCCGACGGTGCGCCGGGTCTATCTCGGCGGCAGCATCGAGACCGCCGCCCGGCCCGAGGCCGCGTTCAAGCCGGATTCGCTGCTCACCGTCGAGGGCGTCGACGTGCTCTACGGCAAGGCGCAGGCCCTGCGCGCCGCCTCCATCCACGTCCACGAGGGCGAGTTCGTCTCGGTGGTCGGCCTCAACGGCGCCGGCAAGACCACGCTGTTCAACGCCATCTCGGGCCTCGTCCCGCATGCTGGCACGATCCGGTTCGACGGCCAGGATCTCGGCCGCATGAAGCCGGCCGCGATCGCCCGGGCCGGAATCGTCCAGGTGCCCGAGACCCGCGAGCTGTTCGGCGACCTCAACGTGCGCGAGAACCTCGATCTCGGCGGCCAGCACGTCACCAAGGCCGAGAGCGTGCAGCGGCGCGAGTGGCTCTACGAGCTGTTCCCGATCCTGAAGGCCCGCGAGGGCCAGACCGCCCGTACGCTGTCCGGCGGCGAGCAGCAGATGCTGACCATCGCCCGCGCCCTGATGATGCGCCCGCGCCTCCTGATCCTCGACGAGCCGACCTTGGGCCTCGCCCCGGTCATCCTGGAGCTGCTGTCGAAGGCCCTGGAGCGCCTGCGCCAGACCACGCCGATCACCGTCCTGCTCGGCGAGCAGAACGTCACCTTCGCGCTGCCCCATGCCGACCGGGTCTACGTGCTGGAACAGGCCCGCATCGTCTGGGAAGGCCCGCCGGACCGGTTCGCCGGCGAGATGGGGGCGAAGTATCTGTGAGGAATGTGGTCGCACGCGCCGCTCTCCCTCCCCCCTCTGCGGGGGAGGGTGGGCCCCGAAGGGG
>NZ_VRVD01000996.1:0-1159 GCF_008040015.1 Methylobacterium sp. WL18
GTGTCCGTACTTCGGCCGCGGCCCCGGAGCGGCGCAGGCGCTCGTGGATCGGCGCGAGCCGGCGCGGATCGCCGTCCGTGGCGATCAGGCGGGCGCCGTTGCGGGTCTGGGACGCCAGCGCCAGGGTCTTGCCGCCGCCGCCGGCGCAGAGGTCCACGATGGTCTCGCCCGCTTGCGGATCCGCCAGAAGGGCGGCGAGCTGCGAGCCCTCGTCCTGTATCTCGTACCAGCCGTCCAGAAACTCGGCCTCGACGTGGAGCGCCGGGCCTCGGCCGTCGGCGCCGATCGGGATCCGGACGCCGAGCGGCGCGTGCGGGGTCGGCGCGGCATCGAAGCCGCTCAGCGCGGGCATCAGGTCGTCACGGCTGCCGCGTAGGGCGTTGACCCGGATGTCGAGGGGTGCGCGCCGGGCGAGCGCCTTCAATTCAGGGATCAGGTCGTCGCCGAGCGCGGCCTCCAGCTCGGGCAGCACGAAGGGCGGGGCGTCGCCGGCCACTTCGGGCGGGGCCTCGTCCAGCGTGCCGGACTCGAGGCGCGTGCGCTCGTCGTCGCTCAGCGGCTCGGGGGCGAAGCGCTCGCCCGAGAACAACGCGGCCACGGACGCGGCAGCGAGCCCCTGCTGCAGCCGCAGGGAGCCGATCAGCACGGCGCGCGGCGCCTCGGAGCCCATGATCCAGGCGGCGGATGCCCGCCGGCGCAGGGCGTCGTAGACCAGGCTGGCGATCCCGGCCCGGTCGCCGGAGCCGGCGAAACGGTGGGCGAGGCCCCAATCCTTGAGCGCGTCGGCGGCGGGGCGGCGGCGCTCCGCGATATCGGTCAGGACTTCGATGGCGGCGGAGCAGCGGGCGGCGGGGGTCAGGGTCGGCATCCTTTAAAACGGCGCTCGGGCGACGCGAAACGGCCACGCTTGGCCCACGATGCCGCCACGGTACGGCCGAGCTTCCAGCACGATCCCGGCTCAGACCGGGTCGCGGGCGGTCCCGCGATGCGGGCCGGCCCCGTGTCGTATGGCATCCTCCCGCCGCGGACCAGTGCGTTCCGCGGACGGGGGCCTGTCCGGGAGTGCCTCAGATCATGTCGTCCCTCGTTCGCGTAACCCGTTCCGTGACCCTCGCCGGATTCGCCGCCGCCGCCCTCGCCGCCTGCGCGAGCGCCCCGG
>NZ_VRVD01000997.1:0-1141 GCF_008040015.1 Methylobacterium sp. WL18
AGCCGGAGCTGTGGGGGTAGGGGAAGCGACAGGATCGGGGCGGGGCGATCGCTCGCCGCTTCGCCCTGAATCCGGTGGGCAGTATTGAACCGAGTAATACGAATATTATTCGAATTTTTTATTGGCGAAATCCTGGCTCGTGAACGGCCAAGCTACTCCGCCAGCTCCAGAAAATGCCGCCCCTCCCGATCGTCGATCTCGATGATCCAGAGATCGGAATCGAACCGGATCTCCTTGGTCAGCCGCTCCTCGACGTCGAGCGGCGTGCCGCCCGTGACGAGCGCCGTGAAGCGGCGGTCGCCGCTCTCCTCGGCCTCGAACAGGGCCTGGGGGGCAGGGCCGTAGAGGTCGGCGGTGCCGTCGAGGCGGTCGACCTTGACGAAGATCGCGCCGGCCTCCGGAGAGCCGCGCCGCCGCTGGACCGCCGGGATGCCCTCGATGCCGAGGCGGCGCAGGTGGGCCGAGACCCAGAAATCGGAGCGCAGGCGCATGCGTGTCGGGCCTCCTGGACGAGCGCCCGGGATGCGCGAAAGCGGCCGCCGGAGCAACCGGGGATCGGATCGCTCGCACGACCGCAGACCCGGCCTTCGCCCGACCGGATGCGCAACGATCAAGTCGGCCGAGTAATCCAGAAAAATATTCTGTCAATCCCGGGATTAAAATAAGATCAATCGATGTGATGTTCCGCACATAATCGCTGAATTCTGATGATTAACTGAGCATAAGCCGCTCGGATTTGCAGGAGACGGCGCGGAAAGGAGCATCTACATGCCGAGATTCGCTTGCATTGCTGCACTCATCCTGTCCTCCGCATGCGCGGTCAGCGCACCGGCCGACGTCAAGGCGGAAACGCTGATGGATCTGCTGGGCAACCGCGAGTCGAGGTCCTGCCCGCGCTATCAGCGGACCGCCAGCGACCCCTGCAACATCGTGGTCCATCGGTCCGGGGGGAATCCGACCCAGGACATGACCGGGTCGATCGGCCATGCGAAGTCCTGGCAGGGTAACGGCGGCCCGCGCTGCAAGACGATCTGCCGCTTCACCGGCACGCAATACTGAGCGCGCCGGGCCGGCGGATCCGGGCCGCGCCCGGGTCTCGCCGGCTCCGATCGCGCTTCGCCGCGGGCGAGCGCCTCAACCC
>NZ_VRVD01000998.1:0-1140 GCF_008040015.1 Methylobacterium sp. WL18
GAGGGCCGCCTGCGCCGCGCCCGGCTGGTGCCGCAGCCCGACGACGACGTGCCGCGCTTTCCCTTCGAGGAGCATTTCGCGACGCTGACCGAGGCCCGGCGCTGGCCGCGCTCCACCGACCGGATCAGTCAGTTCCGCCTGGAGATCGCCTACGAGCGCGCCGCCGGCTGGCGCAGCGGCCCGGCGACCCTGATGCTCGACGTGGTCGATTATCCCGGCGAATGGCTCCTCGACCTCGCCCTGATCGAGACCGGCTACACCGCGTGGTCGCGGGCGACGATCAACGGCACCCGCCGGCCCGGCCGGAGCGCCGTGGCGGCGCCGTGGCTCGAGGCGCTCAAGGGCTTCGATCCCAACGGCCCCCTCGACGAGGTCGCCGCCGAGCGGGCCAGCGACGCGTTCAAGGCCTATCTGGCGGCCCTGCGCGCCGGCCCGGAATCGGTCGCCACGACGCCACCGGGCCGCTTCCTGATGCCCGGCGACCTCGCGGGCTCGCCGGCCCTGACCTTCGCGCCGCTCGACAATCTCACCGGCAGCATCGCCCCCGACAGCCTCGCCGGGCTGATGGAGCGGCGCTTCGAGGCCTACAAGGCCAAGGTCGTTACGCCGTTCTTCCGCGACCATTTCCAGCGGGTCGACCGACAGATCGTGCTGGTGGACGTGCTCGCCGCGGTGGACGCTGGCGCCACCGCCCTGGCCGAGCTGGAGGAGGCGCTGGACGCGGTTTTGCTCAGCCTCAACATCGGCCGCAATACGGTGCTGTCGAAGCTGTTCGCGCCCCGGGCCGACCGGGTGCTGTTCGCCGCCACCAAGGCCGACCACCTCCACCAGACCAGCCACGACCGGCTCGACGCGCTGCTGCGCCTGCTGGTCTCCCGCTCGATGCGCCGCACCGAGGCCGCGGGCGCCCGGGTCGGCACGGTGGCGCTCGCCTCCGTGCGCGCCACTCGCGAGACCACGGTCCATGACGGCCCCGAGATTTTACGCGCGGTCGCCGGGACGCCGGAGGCCGGCGAGACGGTGGGCGACGAGGTGTTCGACGGTGAGAGCGAGGCCGCGGTGTTCCCGGGCGAGCTGCCGGCCCGCGCGGAAGCCGTGCTGGAAGGCGCCGTCGCCCCGGGCTCGCTGCGCTTCCCCCGC
>NZ_VRVD01000999.1:0-1138 GCF_008040015.1 Methylobacterium sp. WL18
GGTCGGGAGAGGGGAGCCCGGGTTCAGCAGAGGGCGCGACCGGCATGACGGGCAAAGCCCTGTTCTGCACCGTCGCTCCCCTCTCCCGACCCCCTTCGGGGGCCACCCTCCCCCGCAGAGGGGGGGAGGGAAGGCGCGTGTTGGTCTCGGAGAGATTTCTTTTGCAGTCGAGAACCATCCGGATCGCGTTCCGTGAATCCGATAGCCCGCAGCAGGGGAGGGCAGGCGCCCGCATCCGGCCGCAATCCTACTCCGCCGCCTCCAGCCGCGGCGTGACGCCGTCGAGCGCGGCGGGCCTTGGGCCGCCGGTGGCCCAGTCCAGCAGCTCCACCGTGTGCACGATCGGGATGCCGGTGCCTTTGCCGATCTGCGTGGCGCAGCCGATGTTGCCGGTGGCGATCACGTCGGGGCGGATGCGCTCGATGTTGGCGACCTTGCGGGCGCGCAGCTTGGCGGCGAGCTCGGGCTGCAGGATGTTGTAGGTCCCGGCCGAGCCGCAGCAGATATGGCCCTCCGGCACGTCCTTCACGGTGAAGCCGGCGCGCTTGAGCAGCGTCTTCGGCTCGGTCCGGATGCCCTGGCCGTGCTGCATCGAGCAGGCCGAATGGTAGGCCACCACGAGGTCGCTCTCCGCGGTCGCCGCCAGATCGAGCTGCGCCACGTACTCGGTCACGTCCTTGGCCAGGCTCGAGACTCGCTGCGCCTTCTCGGCATAGGCCGGGTCGTCGCGGAACATAAAGCCGTAATCCTTGATGGTCGTGCCGCAGCCCGAGGCCGTGACCAGGATCGCGTCGAGGCCCTTGGCGATCTCCGCGTCCCAGACGTCGATCGTATGCTTGGCGTGGGCGTGGGAGGAGGCTTCCTTGCCCATGTGGTGGGTCAGCGCCCCGCAGCAGCCCTCGTCGGCATGGACCACCTCGATCCCGTGCCGGTTGAGCAGCCGGATCGCCGCCGCGTTGAAGTCCGGCCGCAGGACGCTCTGGGCGCAGCCGCGCAGCAGGGCGACCCGCTTCGTCGCCGGGCCGCCCTCCGGGGAAAAACGTCCGACGCGGTTGGTCGGCTCGCGTCCGGGCAGCCGCGCCGGGGCGAGGTCGAGCATCGCGGCGAGCCGGTTGCCGACCCGCGGCAGCCGCGCCAC
>NZ_VRVD01000099.1:0-11089 GCF_008040015.1 Methylobacterium sp. WL18
GCACCGGGCATGTCCGCGCGCGCCTGCGCAGCCGCGACGGGCAGGCCGTCGGTGCGATCTGCTTCCGGGCCGCCGAGCGGCCGCTCGGACAGGCCCTGCTTCGGAGCATCGGCCAGGAGATGCACGTCGCCGGCACCCTGTCCTGCGACCGCTGGCGCGGTGCCGAGCGGGCGCAGCTGCGGATCGTCGATCTGGCTCCGGCCGACGCCTGAGGCATCGTTCCGAAAGTTGGCCGCCGGCTTCCGGAAATCGACGGTGCGCCGAACACTCAGCTTCCGGCCATCACCAGGGCCCAGAACCGCTTGTAGCGGGTGTTGGGCGCATCGACCCGGGCGATGCCGATCCGGCGGATCTGGGGGAGCAGCATGTTCTTGTTGTGCTCGGAGCTGGCCTTCCAGCGCGCCAGCACCTGCTCGAAGGTCTCCGAGCCGGCGCTGAGATTCTCCGCCGCGTAGGACTTCGCCAGGCCGGCCGAGGCCATCCGCGACGTGAAGCTGCCGCCGACCTCGTGGCTGAGCTGGCCGTTGCGCGCGTTGTTGCCGGCCTGGAACGCGGCCGCCTTCACCAGGCCGCCATCGACGACGACCGGGCTCAATCCGTGCTGGACCCGATAGGCCGAGATCGCCGCCGCCGCCGCGACCTCATCGAGGATCGCGGTATGGGTCGCGTTCTCGACACTGGGCTCGGGCGTGAAGGACAGGCCGCCGCAGCCGGCAAGTGCCAGCGCCAGGGCCGCGGCGAGGGAAAGGAGAGCTTTGGACACGGTCGATCGCGGTTCCGGGAGGGATGCGTCTCCCTCGGGACCGGTTGCGGCGAAAGCGCGGCGCTGGGAGACGCCCGCAGGCGCAACAGCCCGACCGTGGCACCACGGCCACGGATCTTATGCCGCGAGCGCGTCGCCCCCGAGCATGACCGGCGCGAATACGCGCAGAAGATCGGGATCCAGATGGCCAATCCCGTCGACCATGATCGCCAGCGCCTCGGCGGGGCTGGCCGGCTTCCGGTAGGCGCGGCGCTCCGTCAGCGCCGAGAACACGTCGCAGATCGCCACGATCCGCACCAGATCGGAGATCGCCCGGCCGGAGAGCCTGTCCGGGTAGCCGGCGCCGTCGAGCCGTTCGTGATGGTGCAGGACGACGTCGATCACCTCGTCCTCGAAGCCGCCCTGTGCCCGCAGCAGGTCGGCGCCGATCACGGGATGGCGCTGCATCAGCCGTAACTCTTCCGGATCGAGATGGCCCGGCTTGTTCAGGATTTCCGAAGGGATCCGCGATTTGCCGATGTCGTGGAGGAGGGCGGATCGCACGAGGCGGGCGAGATCGATCCGGCTCAAGCCGATCTGCGCGCCGAAGCTGGCGGCGTGACCCGCGACCCCGAGCGTGTGCTGGTAGACGCCGACATCGTGGCGCCAGACTTCGGCGAGCCAGGCCGTGATGCCGGCTTCCGAGACGGCGGCCAGGACCAACTCGGTCCCGCGCTCGACATCGGCGCGCTGCAGGCCCGCCCCGAGCGCCGCACTGTCGAATAGCTCGGCCACGATCCCGGTGGCATCCGTGACCCGGCCGACGAGGCGCTGCATGCGGGTTTCCACCGAGCGCGTCACCGCCTCGATCATGGCGAAGACGTTGGCCAGCACGACCTGGCGCGGTGCGGCGGCGGGCAGTTGCCGAAGATGCGGCGCGGACTTGAGCGGCTCGCCGCGGACCAGGACCAGGCGTGGGACCGGCCGGCCGCGATGGGTCAGCGCCGGCTCGAGCGCCGCGGCCTGTGCGGGATGCAGGTCCAGGATGATGAGGTGCGGGCGCCCCGGCGGAATCGCCGACCCGGCGGGGACCGCCCGGCAATCCATGACCAGCGCGATGGCGCGCTCCAGGGCCGCCCGTTCGGTCGGGCGATCCGAAATCAACAGCACGAACGGGTTGTTCGTGGTCTGCGCTTGTATGCCGAGGGCCAACGCGGTTGCTCCCCGGTCCGCATGGTCAACGATGTGTTGACGCTAACGGAAACCTTTGAGCGAAGTGTTAACCCTACGCAGTCTCCCGGCTTATAGGCGCCGAAAAATCAGTGTTCAGGCGAGGCTGACAGCGCCGTCCTGGCGGGTCTGCTGAGCGGCGGGCTTGCCGGCATCGGAAGTCGGGCTCAGCACGTCCGCGAGCTTGACGGCCAGGAGGGCCTGGCAGGCGGCGAAGGCGGTGAACACGACGAGGAAGTTGGCGATCATCGGACGGCTCCGGTACGGCTCGGCTGGACACTGGATGGTGCGATGCATGAAATGCCATGTCGCAGCGCAAACTGGTATGCCAAATACCGAATGCCAATTATGTCGGGAGCGCATGACGCGATCGCTCGCTGAAAGACACCGCTCAACGTCGATCGCGGCGTCGGCCGCTCCGCGTGCGAGGTGCCGCATTGGGCCGGTTGAATAGGCGTATGTTGCACTGCAATCGGATTGCTGTGTGATCCGACGCAATCGGCCCTGCCAGAACGCGCGTTCGATAACCGATGTTCGAAGAGGCTGCTCAGAGCCTGCCTGACCGCATGCTCGCCGTCGCATCGAGGTTCTACTGACGGAGATCCCAACCTGTCCCCTCATCCTGAGATGCTGCGCAGCAGCCTCGAAGGAGGCCGCCAGGGACCGCGCGGCAGGCTGGACGGTTCCCTTCGAGGCCTTCGCTTCACTTCGTCGTCTTGGGATGAGGGCGAAAACGGGAATGACCGGTCAAGCAGCCTCATGGACGGCGGACACCATTCGACCCCGCTTCATCGCCCGGTCGCGAATCCTCAGTCCAGATAATCACCGTAGGTATCGACGTGCTGAGCGAGCCCCAGACCGTGCTCGCGCACGAGCCGCTCGGCCGTGTCGGCGTTCCGAGCCTCAAGCGCAGCGATGATCGCCACATGCTCGCGGATCGAATGCTGCGCGCGGTCGCCCTGCCGCAGCGCGGTGCTGCGAATCCCCCGCACATGCATCAGCAGATTGCTGGTGAGTTCGGCGATCGGCTCGCAATGTCCGAGTGCGATGATCCGCTGATGGAAGCGGATGTTGGCGTCCGAATACTCGTCGATGTGCTCGGACGGCTGGCCTTCATAGAATTCCGGGAATGATTCGCGCA
Organism: Methylobacterium sp. WL18; assembly: GCF_008040015.1. Lineage (NCBI taxonomy): Bacteria > Pseudomonadati > Pseudomonadota > Alphaproteobacteria > Hyphomicrobiales > Methylobacteriaceae > Methylobacterium > Methylobacterium sp. WL18. The sequence goes on from NZ_VRVD01000099.1 coordinate 3,114, forward strand.
GCGCACGGAGCTGCGCGTCGGTGGCCCGGGTGCAGGCGAGCCGGGCCGCCATGCTCTCCAGCGCCGTCCAGGCGTGGATCATGCCGACGATCTCACTCTTGTTCTTCTTGATGACGAACACGCCGCGACGGGCCTCGGACCGGACGAAGCCCTCCTGCTCCAGCACGGTGAGCGCCTCGCGCACGGGCGTTCGGCTGACCCCGAGGTCCTGCGACAGTTTCCGCTCATCGAGCCGCACCTCATCGGGCCGCCCGTAGATATCCATGTTGGTTATAGCAGTCTTGAGCGCTTCATAAGCCAAGGTCCGTAGACTGGAGCTGGCGACGATCGGTTTAACGCTCAACGGTTCTGAGTTCGACATGCCTCGTCCAGCCGGTCCATGCCCATATTGTCTCGCACGTGTTCTCTGCCGTGCGCTCGTAAAACGAACTAACCCAAACCTTTTCCCGATCCTAGTCAATTACGAGCCGACCCACAGACCCTTGGTCCCACATGCGATCCGGCCTCCGCCCCGGCACGGAGCAATATCCGGAAGGGTAATTCCGAATTCGTCCCGCACGAACGAAGCGCCACGTTAATCCAGCGGCATATTCGTGTATTTTTGTGCAGGATCGATTGACAGAATCTCCCGCCGCCAGCACCATCCGTCTGGCATACCGTACACCAGCATGTATTCGGTGACGGGGTGCGACGGTTGGCGACGATGCCGACAGAGTTTTCGTTTGTCTGTCGGTCAAGAATTTTTCAAAGCATGCCGTTCGCTTTGTTCTGACAAGGGCGGCCGTGTCCGGGCATAAACACAGCCGGGATCAGATACAGAATAATAAATCCAGCCAGGAGGGAAGCGTATGTCCGAGATTCGCAAACCGGTTGGGGCGGGCCGATGGCTGCAGCTCGCATTCGGCGTCGTCTGCATGTGCATGATCGCGAACATGCAGTACGGCTGGACCTTCTTCGTGAACCCGATGCAGGAGCGTCACGGCTGGGATCGCGCCGCGATCCAGGTCGCGTTCACGCTGTTCGTCGTCACCGAGACCTGGCTGGTCCCGATCGAAGGCTGGTTCGTGGACAAGTACGGTCCGCGGATCGTCACCCTGTTCGGCGGCCTGCTCTGCGGCATCGCCTGGGTGATGAACTCCTACGCCGAAACGCTGACGATGCTCTACGTCGCGGCCGCGATCGGCGGCACCGGCGCCGGGGCGGTCTACGGCACCTGCGTCGGCAATTCGCTCAAGTGGTTCCCGGACCGTCGCGGTCTCGCCGCGGGCATCACCGCGATGGGTTTCGGCGCCGGTTCGGCACTGACCGTCGTGCCGATCCAGGCGATGATCAAGTCCCAGGGCTACGAGGCCGCGTTCTTCTACTTCGGCATCGGCCAGGGCCTGATCGTGATGCTGGTCGCCCTGTTCCTGCGCTCGCCGGTCAAGGGCCAGGTCCCGGACGTCGCCCGGGTCAGCCAGTCCAAGCGCGACTTCAAGCCGGGCGAGATGGTGCGCACCCCGATCTTCTGGGTGATGTACGCGATGTTCGTTATGATGGCCGCCGGAGGCCTGATGGCCACCGCGCAGCTCGGCCCGATCGCCAAGGACTTCAAGATCGCCGACGTCCCGGTCTCGCTGCTCGGGATCACGCTGCCGGCGCTCACCTTCGCGGCGACGCTGGACCGGGTGCTCAACGGCGTGACGCGGCCGTTCTTCGGTTGGATCTCGGACCATATCGGCCGCGAGAACACGATGTTCATCGCCTTCGCCATCGAGGGCCTGGGCATCTACGCGCTGAGCCAGTTCGGCGAGAACCCGATCGCCTTCGTGCTGCTCACCGGCTTGGTGTTCTTCGCCTGGGGTGAGATCTACTCGCTGTTCCCGGCGACCTGCGGCGACACCTTCGGGTCGAAATACGCGGCCACCAATGCCGGCCTGCTCTACACGGCCAAAGGCACCGCGGCCCTGATCGTGCCCTATACCAGCGTGCTGACGACCATGACCGGAAGCTGGCACACGGTGTTCCTGGTGGCGGCCGGTCTCAACATCCTGGCGGCGCTCCTGGCCCTGTTCGTCCTCAAGCCGATGCGCGCCGCCTACACCAAGGCCCCGCAGGCGAACCTGGCACCGGTGCTGGCTCAGTAACGCCAGCGCCCGTCAGCTCGGAGGCCCGGCGCCGCTTTACGGCGCCGGGCCTTCATGCGTACCGGATGCCGGCTGCAACCGGAGACCGGGCATGGACAAGGACGAACGGATCGCGCGCGAGGGTGTCGTCGCGGCGGCGCGGGATCTCGACGCGCAGGGCCTGAACCGAGGCACCTCGGGCAACGTCTCGGTGCGGTTCCGCGACGGCCTGCTGATCACGCCCTCGGGGGTGCCGACGGCGCGCATGGGCCCGGACGACATCGTGCCGATGGCGCTCGACGGGACCCACCCGACGGGGCTCAAGCCGTCCTCGGAATGGCGCTTCCACCGGGATATCCTCGCGGCGCGGCCCGAGATGGGCGCCGTCGTCCACGCGCACCCGATCCACTGCACCGCCTTCGCCCTCTGCGGACGGCAGATCCCGGCGGTCCACTACATGATCGCGGCCTTCGGCGGACCGAACGTGCGCTGCGCCCCCTACGCGCCCTACGGCACCGCGGAGCTGTCGGAACTGGCGCTCGCCGCCCTCGAAGGCCGAAACGTCTGCCTCTTGGCAAACCACGGCATGATCGCCGCCGGCGGAAGCCTGGAGAAGGCCGTGTGGCTGGCCGTCGAGCTGGAGACCCTGTGCTGGCAATACGCCGTGGCGCTCCAGGTCGGGGCTCCGAACGTCCTGTCCGACCACGAGATCGCCGGCACCGTCGAGCGCTTCCGCGGCTACGGGCTGAACGCCGCCGACTGATGTTGGGGTCGCGGCCGGCGGTCAGCGTCCGAGAAACTGGCCGACCGCGATGCTGCCGGATGCGGCGAACTCGGCGGCCGAGACCTTCTTGCCGTCCTCCGGCTTGACCTTCCGGACTTCGATCCGGCCACCCTGCGCGCAGACGCTGAACCCGTCGTCATCCACGGCAATGATCTCGCCCGGCTTGCCCTTCACGTCGCCCAGGCGGCGGACCGGGTGCAGGCGCGCGTCGAAGATCTGCAGCTTCTTGCCCGCGAGGGTGGTCCAGGCGCCCGGGGCCGGGTTCGCGGCGCGGATCAGGTTGTAGATCTGCTCGGCATGGGCGGACCAGCGGATCTCGGCCTCGGCGGTGCGGAACCAACCCTCGTAGCTCGCCGCGTCCTCGTCCTGGTCGATCTCGATATGCTGGCCGGCCGCCACGAGGTCGGCCGCCTCCAGCATGGCGTCCACGCCCATTGGGAACAAGTTGTTGAAGTAGATGTCCCCGAGGGTCGCATCCCCGCCGATCTCGCAGACCTTCTGCAGGACGACCGGGCCCTCATCGAGGCCGTCGGTGGGGCGGAAGATCGTCAGCCCGGTCTGAAGGTCGCCCTTGGCGATCGGCCAGTTGATCGAGGACGGGCCGCGATACCGCGGCAGCAGGCTGGGGTGGTACTGGATGGTGCCGTGCTTCGGGATCGTCACGAAGCTCTGCGGCGCGAATTGCAGCACGTACGCCATGATGCCGATATCGGCCTCGAGGCCGCGCATCGCTTCCTCGGCCTCCGGGCTCTTCAGGCTGGGGAACTGGAACACCGGCAGCCCGTGCTCCTCCGCCGCGGTCTTCAGCACGTCGGGCTTGGCACCGGGTTTCTCCGGCGCGCAGAACACGCCCGCCACGGTATCCCCGCGCTTCAGGAACGCCTCCAGGACGGCCTTGCCGAAGTCCTGCTGACCGATGACGGCGATGCGCATGGGCGATCCCTGGCGTCGTCCGGCCCCGAAGCGAGGCGGGATCTTTTGGGTATGGACTACGACGTTACGCGGTCGGTCGGCGGCGACCCCGGACGCTCGGCCCGGGATCGCCTGGCGGCCTCACTCGGCCGCGATCTTCTGCACGCCCCCGATGGCGCCGGAGCCGGAGATCTCGCCGACCTCTTCCTCCGAGTACTTGAGGACGTCGCGCAGGATCTCCTGGGTGTGCTCACCCAGGAGCGGCGAGCGCACGACCTCGGTCGGGCTCGCCGAGAGCTTGATCGGGTTGCCGACCGAGAGGTAGCGGCCGCGGGTCGGGTGATCGACCTCCACGATGGTGCCGGTCGCCCGCAGCGCCTCGTCCGCTGCGATCTCCTTCATCGACAGGATCGGGCCGCACGGGATGTCGTGCCCGTTCAGGATGTCCATGGCCTCGAACTTGGACATCTTCATCGTCCAGGCTTCGATGCGCGTGAAGATCTCGTTGAGGTGCGGCAGGCGCGCCTTCGGGGAGGCGTAGTTCGGGTCGGTCTTCCAGTCGGGCTCGCCGATGATGTCGCAGATCGGGTCCCAGACCGCCGCCTGGGTGATGACGTAGATGTAGGCGTTCGGGTCCTGCTCCCAGCCCTTGCAGCGCAGGATCCGGCCCGGCTGGCCGCCGCCGGAATCGTTGCCGGCCCGAGGGGTCGCCTCGCCGAACGGGATGCCTTCGCCGAACTGGCTGTATTCCTTGAGCGGGCCGTGCTCGAGGCGCTGCTGGTCGCGCAGCTTGACCCGGCAGAGGTTCAGCACGCCGTCCTGCATGGCGCAGTCGACCTTCTGGCCGAGGCCGGTCTGGGTGCGGTGGTAGAGCGCCGTGACGATGCCCAACGCCAGGTGCAGGCCGGTGCCGGAATCGCCGATCTGGGCGCCGGTCACCATCGGGATGCCGTCCCGGAACCCGGTGGTGGAGGCCGAGCCGCCGGCGCATTGCGCGACGTTCTCGTAGACCTTGCAATCCTCGTAGCGGCCGGGGCCGAAGCCCTTCACGGACGCCAGGATCATGCGCGGGTTCTTCGCGTGGATCTTCTCCCAGGTCAGACCCATCCGGGCCAGCGCGCCGGGGGCGAAGTTCTCGACGAGGACGTCGCATTCCTCGATCAGGCGCCAGAGCACCTCCTTGCCCTTCGGGTTCTTGGAGTCGAGCGTGAGCGAACGCTTGTTGTGGTTCAGCATCGTGAAATACAGGCTGTCCACATCCGGGATGTCCTGCAACTGCTGGCGGGTGGCGTCGCCGACTCCCGGCCGCTCGACCTTGATCACGTCGGCGCCGAACCAGGCCAGAAGCTGGGTGCAGGTCGGGCCGGATTGCACGTGGGTGAAGTCCAGGATGCGGACGCCTTCGAGGGCCTTGGTCATGGTCGGTCTCGGATCTCGGATCGGGTTTCGGGAAGCGGCGGGGGGTGTCTCAGGTCGGGGCCGTGATGGGCCGGGCGCCGACGGACGGTGACGGGCTGCTGCGGTGAGGTCTCGCGCGCCGCGCCGTCGAGACGGCTGCGTAACGATCGTGGAGACCCGCGTCCTCGCGTCTCGGACGGATCATGCTGACACTCCCTCCCGATGCGCGGTCCCGTCGATTCGCGGACCCGTCACGCCGGCCCCGTCGAGAGGGCCGCCACACTTGTATACCACATGCCATCCGCGGGAGGCGAGTAGAAAGAAGCACTCGCGAAGGTTGTAGGCATCACCGTAGCATAGGCCCAAGAGTTCTGCGTCTCAACGCGGCGGGGTACGTGCACTGGGGGAACTGATCCTGTCCCTCTTGGCATACGTCTTAAGGCGGTCCATCATTCCGCCAAAATCGACCGTCCGCAAAAAGGACGGGTTCGCAGCAACGCTGAATGAGGAACGCCCATGCTCGCCAGCACCAGCCTCATCAAGTCGTCTTGGATCGCCGTCGATGTCGACCGCGACAGGGCGGAGCGTGTGCTCGTCGTCGAGACCTACATCGCCGTGAGCCCGCTGGAACCGAATTTCGATGCCGCGCAGTACGACCGCGTGCTCTGCTGCGTGCAGAAGGTGTTGAAGGCGCATCCGGACATCGACCGGGCTTCGATCCTTAGCATGCATCGCGGTTCCGGCTGCACCGCCCTGTTCCGCGAGCCCCCCGGGGAGGTGGCGCGGCCCGCGGCTGCCTGACGACCAATCTTCCAGTTGACGAACTGCGCCCAACCGGCGGGCGCGGCCCGGTTTACGGTGTGCTCGGCTCCGAGCCGGGCTGCGGCTCGTGTGAGTCCAGGGCCACCCGGGCGGCATGAAACCACCATAGCGGGATGTCCCGGTTGGCGTTGGCCAGGTCCGACGCCCAGCCCTCCTTCGGCATGACCTCGGCCCTGTCGGCAAACAAGCGGAGCGCGCTCTCGGCCCGCTCACGCCGGCATCGTTCGCGGATCGCGACGCGCTCGGCTTCCGCCCGGGCGTCGGTCTGCTCGATCAGGCGGCGGGTCGCCAGTTCGTCGGCATCGAAGGCGAAACGCTGCCAGAACGCCTCGGCTTCCCGGGCGACATCCCGTTCCCGCAGTGCCGTCGTGAGTTCGGCCTCGGCGGCCTCCCGCGCGGTTTCCGCCGCGTTGGCCCGCGCGAGCACCCGGTTGTTGGCCTCGAGCAACTCGCGTTCGCGCTCCGGCGCCATGCGCTGACGCCGCAGGACGCGCAACTCCTCGTCGCGCGCGGTGACATCGAACCGATCCGTGATCAGGGCGGCGAGGGGGCCTTCGGTCAGGGCGTCGGCGCGTTCGAGATAGCGCTCGCGCAACCCGGGGTGATGCGTATCGAGGGCGTCATCGTCCCAGGCCGGGTAATCGGCGATCCCGCTGCCGTCATGCTCGTAGAGGGTGCGCGCCAGGGCACGGCGCAGGTCGTCGGGCGGCGAGATCGCGACGTGTTCGTTCATGACGCTACGCTGGCGGCGAGTAACGGGATGGCAGTCAACGCGCTCGTGCAGCCGACGGCCCCATGGGCGCATGACGAACGCACGTCATCGCACGGAAAATCGCGCCCCGCACGCAAAGCCCTCGTCGCCGAAAGGCGTGACAGTGCTGAGATTCTTTCGTCGTCGTCGTTCCGGCAGATCAGGAACGAAGCAGCAGCGCAATCTACAGAGCCGAGGCCCGCGACGTAGCGCGTAGATCTTATCTGGCGTCTCGACCATCGCGGCGCCTTGCGATCTGCATAAGAAGGTCCGTCGCCTGCGCACATGTCCGATTCGCATCGTCTCTGTACCGGAGCCCGGCGGCCAGCTTTCAGGAGGATGCTATCGATATGCATCCGCCAGGAGGGCGGCCATCGTGACAGGCCAGCCACAACCGGAGGCGCGGGTTCGCGGCGCGCCTACGCGTCCGATTTGCGAGCGATGCGTTCCAGGGCGTCGAACATCGGCTTCAACTCGTCCAGGTCGAGCTGATGGAATCCCAGGGTCCGGCCCATGATCACCCCGAGGATCGCGAAGAACAGCATCGAGCCCTCGCCGGGGCACGCGCTGTTCATCCCGCCGAGCCGGTCGAGTTGATCGGCCACGAAGGCCCGATAATCGTTCAGGGCCTCGGGATACTCGATCGACGCCAGCAGCAGAGCCCGAGACGACTCGTCGTCGTCGCAGTAATGCGAGCGGACATGCGCCACCATCGCGATCGGCAATTGCGACGGCCCGGACGGAAGTTCACCCTCGCAGGCGGCGATGCCCTCACGCAGTTCGGTGAGTTTGCGGGCCACCAGGGCCAGGATCAGCGCGTCCTTCGATGCGTAGTGATGAAGGACGCCGCCCTTGCTGAGACCGGCCTCCGCCGCGACCGCGTCGATGGTCAGGGCCCGCGCCCCGCCCTTGCGCAATACGGCATCGGCCGCCTCCAGGATGATTTCCGGCCGTTCCGCCAGCCGCTGCCGTTTCGCGCGCATAGGTCACCATTTTAGAAACCGACTGGACGGTATGTAAGCGATGGAGTAGGACAGCGTCACGCCGTTGGGCGCCCTTCGTCCGCAACGGCCGCCGACAAGATCCGCATGTTCGCTCAACGATACACAGCTCTCGTGCTGGCGACGATCGCGCTGGCACCAGCGGCCCGGGCGGCCGAACCGGCGGCAGCGCGCGTCGCGGATGTAGGCCAGGCGCACCGGGT
>NZ_VRVD01000009.1:0-38387 GCF_008040015.1 Methylobacterium sp. WL18
GGACGCTCTTGCGGTCACCCAAGCCGATCAGACCGCTCACGTAGAGCGGGCACATAGCCCGACGCGCAGGATGCGACAGTCCCGCAAGGAACGGCTGCAGCCACCGGTCCAGATCCTCACGCCATCCGCCAGCACCTGACATCGCGAGCACCCACGCTCATGGCCGTGGCAGACGAATCCGCAAAAACCTCCAGCGTTCCCTCAATCTGCCAAAGTAGTGCTAGGTGTTTGGTTGCGGAACGTCATTGGGATGCGGTGCGTTGGGCGATCAAAGCCTATGCGTGGCGGTTTGCAGGTGTGCGTCGCCGTTCTTCCAGGAGGGCTCGCTGATGCTCGCCATCCATCCCCAAGCCCGCACCACCCCGGCTGTCCGCGCCGAGATCGCCCGCTCGTACGAGCGCTCCGGTGTGCTGGCTAAGCGCTACGGCGTATCCACCGAGACCATCCGCAAATGGCGCAATCGCGGTCCCGATGCCTGTCAGGACCGCTCGGCTCGACCCCACAAGCTGCCCTGGAAAGCCACCGATGAGGAGCGCGCCATCGTGTGCGCGCTCCGCCGCTCCACCGGCTTTCCTCTGGATGCACTGACCTTCATCGTCAGCCACTTCCTGCCACACCTGAACCGGGATGCGGTCTACCGCATCCTCAAGGCCGAGGGCCTGAACCGGCTGCCGCCCGCCGAGCAGGCCCGCAAGCCACACGGCACCTTCAAGGACTACGAGGTCGGCTTCATCCACGTCGATGTGAAGCACCTGCCCAAGCTGCAGGATCGCGACCGCGTCTCGCGCAAGCGCTACCTGTACGTCGCCATCGATCGCGCCTCCCGCTACGTGCACCTCGCCGTCAAGGACGACGAGACCACGGCCTCGGCGGTGGCCTTCCTCACGGACGCGCTCGGGGCCTTTCCGTTCAAGGTCACGCACGTGCTCACCGACCGCGGCTCATGCTTCACGGCCGATGCGTTTGAGGCCGCCTGCCAGCGGCACGGTGTCCAGCATCGCAAGACGCGTCCCTACACGCCTAAAACCAACGGCATGGTCGAGCGCTTCAACGGGCGCGTCCAGCGCGAGGTGCTGGGGATCACGCTCTACAGCCACGCCGACCTGGAGATCGTGCTGCGCGGCTTCAACGCAGCCTACAACGGCCGCCGGCAGCGCGTGCTCAAGGGGCTCTCGCCCGAGATGGTGCTGCGCCAGCGTCTCGAAGCCGATCCCGCATTGGCCAACCCAACCTACAGACCGCCCAGTTCTACTATCATCAAACGCGCCCTCCGCGTCGTTGCAGATGCCAAGGAGGTCTCGCATCCAGACAGCTAGGTAGGGAACCCATAACGGGTGGCACGGTTTGGTCGGGGCGTCGTTGGTTTTCCGAATGGAGGACCGAGGATGGCGCGGTTTGACCTGACGGATGCAGAGTGGGCGGTGATCGAGCCTATTCTCCCGAGAGACGTGCGCGGCAAGGATCGGGTGGACGACCGACGAGTGCTGAACGGGATCTTCTGGCGGCTGCGCACGGGTGCGCCGTGGGCCGACATCCCGGCGCGTTACGGGCCCTACACGACCTGCGGCATCCGCTTCCGTGTATGGTCCCGGGATGAAGTGTGACGGGTCGATCTTGAAGCGACTAGGCTCTTTCGTCCAGGCGTTCAGGATGAACTCGGTGGGTGTCAGGCCCCGCAGGGTCTTGAGGCTTCGAAAACGGCGCTGGCTTGTGTATGCTTTGTCGGCGTCAGAGCATTAGCACGGATCGAAGGCCCCGAGCTTCTCGACGCGGGCGGTATTGAGGGCTCATGACCCCAACCCGACGCCGAGCCAAGCTGCGGACAATTCCTTCAAGACGGAGCAGCCTTCGACTACAATTGGAACTGGACGGGTTCATGATGGTCAAGCGAGCGCTGATCACAGGTATGACGGGTCAGGGCGGGGCGTATTTGGCGCAGCTGCTCCTTAAGAAGGGGTGCGCGGTAATTGGGATCGCGTGGCGACGGAGGCCACGCACGGGACTACGTGCAGGCGATGTGGCTGATGCTGCAGGAGGACAAGGTGGACGACTACGTGATCGCCACTGGCCGCACCACGACGGGTCGGGACATGTGCGTGATCGCGTTCAAGCATGTCTGCCTCAACATCGCCGACTATCTCGTCACTGATCCGGCATTCTTTCGGCCGGCGGGGGTCGACGTGCTGCTGGGCAATTCGGCCAAGGCAAAGGCGGCCTTCGGCTGAGAGGCGGCGACCAGCCTCGAAGCGCTGATCACCGAGATGGTCGAGGCCGACATCAAGCGCTTCAGCGTCAACGCCTGAGCGCCACATAATGAACAGAAGGCTGCAATCTGTATGAACCCCACTGATATCGAAAAATCCCCATAGATTATCAGACTCGGCAAAACCTGGCAGCAATTGCGAGACCACATGCTTGGATTGCTACCTTCTCTCGTCTGATGCGTACAACGGAATCTCAAAATGCTGATTGGCCGAATCGATACCGCCACCCATGACTACGTGTATGGCTGGGCCTATGACGATGAACGCCCAGAGTCCGCGGTAAAAATAAAACTTTACGTTGACGGGAAGGTAATTTCGCAAGGCATAGCAAATTTATACAGAACAGATCTGCATGTTGCGTCGATCGGGACCGGGTATCATGGATTTTGTCTCCCGATACCCATTTATGTTCGGGACGGATCGACGCATCATATGGAAATAAGAGGCGTCGAACAAGAGGGGCAAATAATTAGCGACGGATTTCTCGACGCCATAATTCCATCGCAGAAGATAACTCGATCGGAGTTTGAAAGCGACGAGTTGATGGCCCAAATTTTTGACGCCGATCACTATGTTGACCAGGCCGGGCCCACCGAGAAACCGCTTGACCACTACAGGAAAGTCGGCTGGAAGCTCGGCTACGATCCACATGTGCTGTTTTCCACCAAATACTATATCGAAAATATCGGCCGAGAACTTGAGTCGGACCCTTTAAGCGATTTCTGTGCCTCTGGGACAGTGTTCTGGCCGGAAGTTCATCCACTGCTCGATGTAAAGGAATACCTTAGAATCCGGCCCGATTTGATTTCGCACGATCTGCATCCGTTAACTCATTATCTGCGGTACGGATGGAGAGAGGCCGTTGGTGCCTTCAGAGTATTCGACAGCGCCTTCTACCAGAGCCAATTTTCCTGCAGTGACGATGCGAACATAGGTGGAGCAATCCATTATCTAAAATATGGTTGGCGAACTGGAAAAAGGCCACACCCGCAATTTGACCCGATAATATTTTCTAGGCTGGCGATGCTTCCGAATGCTAGCGAACCGCTGAGCCACCTTATACATGTCTGCCTGCGGCAAAAAAGTCTCTCAAAACGTATAGATTACAAGCCGGAAAATGTGAAAACGAGCATTATTGTCTTGAATCTCAATAAGTCCGTTGTAACCCTTCAATGTTTGTTTTTCATACACAATTTTACCGATAATAATCACATCGAGATTGTTGTACTGGATAATGGATCGAATGGAGATCAATTTGAAATACTGGTTAATTACGGAATAAATTGTAACATCATTCGGCTTCAAAATAACCTCGGATTTGGCGAAGGTAATAACATAGCGGCGGAAGCTTCGCGCGGCAAAAATATTGTATTTTTGAATAACGATGCGTTTGTTACGTCTGGCTGGCTTAACCCATTACTGTCAAAACTTGAGGACCAGACTGTCGGTGGAGTCGGTCCCATCTTCCTTTATCCAAACGGTAGTGTTCAGGAAGCCGGCGGAACTATTTTTGATGATGGCATCGTGCATCAAAGAGGAAGAGGTTTGCCTGCGTTTCACGCAAATTATGACCAGTGTGAAGAGGTCTCTTATATCTCCGCGGCTACACTTGCCGTTCGCAAGAATGTATTTCTTGATGTGCTGGGATTCGACCTGATGTGGGATCCAGCTTATTACGAAGATGTCGATTTATGCTTAAAAATCCAGGCGAAGGGCTATAAGATTATATTTGAGCCGAAATCAAAGGTTGTTCATCTTGAGGGCACCACTTCCGGTGACGCCGATTTGCGCTTAAATAATATCGTTGCGACTAATCGGCTGAAGTTCGTGCAAAGATGGCAAAAGACTATTCAAAACGGAATTACGCCTAAAAATCTTAGTTTTGATCTTGTAAAATACGCACGCGCCTCATTCAGAGATAAGCCTGTGCTCGCATTATTCACGCCTTATCCTTTGCAGCCGGGCGGCGGCGAGCGGTATATCTTGTCAATCGCGCATGTGTTGAGGGAAGAATTTGATTGCATATTGTTTATGCCGCGTTCTACCAGCCGAATTAGGTTGCTGACTATGGCGAGAGAGTTCGGCTTGAATCTCGACCATGTTAAGTGCGAAGTATGGTCGGAGCGAGGTGCCTATAATCAGCCCGATTTGTTCTTTTGCGTTGGTAACGAAATAGTGCCGCCCGTTGAAGCAATGGGAAAGCGAAGCTTCTTTATCTGTCAATTTCCATTTCCTATCACACCAACTCAACTCGCTGCAAATTGGAGTAACGACGGCGGTTATGATGCTGTTATTTTATATTCAGACTTTGTAATTGGTTCTTTTCTCAGGGAAATAAAGAAATTAAGTTTGCCCTCAAAGCCTATTCATCGGGTCTACCCGCCAGTGGATCTGATCTCTGGTGAAAGCACGCGCGGCGATGTTAAAAGAATCCTCAGCGTGGGCCGGTTTGGACCTGACGGTCACTGCAAACGCCAAGATGTTATGGTCGAAGTGTTTAAAGAAATGTGTCGTTATGAAGACCGCTCGATAGAGCTGCATCTGGCTGGAAGTCTTGGGGCTGATGATCGCGCAAGAGACTATTTTTTTAATTTAAAGCAGATGGCTGAGGGACTAAGGATCTATTTCCACGTGAATATTTCTGCGAGCGATCTTCGTAGTTTGTATTTAAAGTCTGAGATCTACTGGCATATGACGGGCGCAAACGAAAGCTTCCATTTAAGTCCAGAGCGGTTTGAGCATTTTGGGATAACTATTGTTGAGGCGATGAGTGCCGGATGTATCCCGATTGTGATTGGGTGCGGCGGGCCGGCTGAGATTGTCGAAGATAGGGTGAGCGGTTTTCACGTTTCTGGAAAAAGGGAGCTACTTAGCTCTACGATTTCCATCTTTGACATGTTGCCTCAGGATGTCGCGGCGTACAGAACGGCTGCGGTTACGCGAGCCCAAAGGTACGGCTACGAGGAATTTTTCGAAACGTTGAGTGCTGCAATTAAATCGTAATGTCTGGGTTTGACTAAATCACGTTTCTCCCGCCCATCAGATGCCGCAGAAGGAAACTATTGCACTTGCCACGCTACATTCGACACTACTTGCAACGGTCTTTTTGGGCTCATTGTTTGCCCAAGTTGTATGCGGTGCTGTCTTCAATATAAATCGATGCTCGGGCGCCGGTGCGAATGACTTGGGTGGCGATACATCTACAGCCAACGCACATCGAATGATAAAGCGCGAGATGTTGCAGGGGCTTAGGGGGCAGACGAGATTGTCGCCACCGCTCGCAAGATTTGCGTGGGCGGCACCGCGTAATTTGCGTGCATTGGGTGCAGGCCGTCGGCGAATATGGTTGCTCCACGAAGAAACAGAAGGTGCGCTCCGCTGGCCTCGATTAGGCTTGTAAAGCCACGGAAATAGAATGACCGGCTGTCGTGCACGAGCGCCACGATTTTGGCTTCTGGGCGACAGAAAATGCAATTGATCAGGGCTGAGCTCGCCGAACCGACGATGATGTCGGCCGAATGATAGGTCTGAACCTGTTCGGCGAAGCTGAGCTGTTCGGGGTGGACGACTTCGAAGCCGTGCGGCGTCAACGCGTCGATGATGTCCGCCTCATTGACCAGTTGACGCTGCGTGAACCCACGCCGGGACAGAACGATCCGCCGCCCTGTCCGTCGCAGGTCGACGCCCTGTGCGGCCAGCCGGTCTAAGACTTTGCCGCGCAGAGCGGAGAGGACGTCTCCCGGCCAGATCGCGTCGTAGGTTGGGAGGCCCGCTCGCGTATCGAAGGGATAGAAGGCCGACACCGAAGCGAGCCCGAGCTCACGGAACCGCGTTGCCACCGGCGGCAGCGTCACGATGGGCCGGGCGCGTTCGTCCATCAGCGCGATGATCTGCCGGTGTGTGTCCGGCATCTGATCGTCGACGCAGATCGGGAAGCCTACGGGGCAGGCGGGATCGTTGAACCACAGCATGCGCGGGGCAAACTCGAGCAGCCAATGACCGTACTGCCGGCTCTGGAACCCGAACAGCATTAATCCGGCATCGATCTCACGAACCTCCACGGGCACCTCGACCAGCGCACGTTTGGAGCCCCAGACAGCCGTCATGATCTGGCCCGGATTGACGCCATCCTTGATGTCGGCGATTGCGCTCAGCGGATGCGCCGCGAGGTCATAGATCAGGCGCTGTCCATGCAATACGAGGTTGCTGCGTGGATATGTCAGGCAGTCCTTGAAGAGGGCGACATACTGCGGCGGCGCCACCAGGGTTCCTGCCTGGGACGCAAGCGAAACGGGGCCGTCGAAGAATTTCACGTCGGGCTCGGTGATCCGGCGCCCAGCCAGCAACTCGTGGTAGGTCCCCTGCCCTTCTTCGGCGGCCTCCCGCGCTGAGACGATGTCGTAGATACCGACGGGGCCAAGCCCGGTGATCGCCCGCGTTCGTTCGTGGAGGATCGCCGCCGCCTCGTGCCGCCCGGCTTCGGCCAGGGTATCCATCTGGAGTCTGCGCAGGTTCCGGATCTTGGTGCTGATGCTGCACCCATCCCCGGTGACGACGCCGGCGTCGCCGCCGTTGAGCTCGTAGGCCAGGCGGTAGCATTGCACGCTGGGCTCGACCGCGTAGCGGCATTCGTGGTCCCAGCCGAGCCGCAGGAGGGATGCGACCTGCTCTCGCAGGAAGGCGTCGCCCGGTGCCGTGCGACTCTGTTCGGTGACGAAGGCCGACGCTTCGTCCCAGAGCGCGCGGCTGATGAGATCGTGCAGGCGCGCCTTCGCGGCGATCGCCTGCCAACGCACGCGATCGCCCGTGTCGACCAAAGCGGCCAACTCGTAGGCCCGCGCCGCCTCGCCGAAGCGATCGCTGCCCTCGAGGCAAAAACCTAGAGTCTCGAGGTGCCGCACGGTCCCGACAACTCGCGCTTCCGGGACCGTATCCGAGCTGAGTAGAGCTTCGAGTTCCTCGAGAACGCGAGAGGCGTTCCCGCTATCGATCGTCCGAATCAGATCGAGGAACGTCGGTGTGGGTCTCATGTCTACCCCCTGCCCCATCGAGTCTCCGATCTCTGAGCCGTCCATCGATGACCATCCGATCGAGCGTGCCGCCGCGGACGCTGACCCGTCCGAACGCCGATGCCTCGTCCGCGAAGACGGGTCCTGACCGAGGAAGGAGCGCGATCCGGGCGGTGATTTCGCGCGCCGATGAATGGCCGAGCCTTCAACCGAGCGACTGATTGCACTTCCGCGATCTGCGATAAGGTGTGCCGAATTGGCGAAGATCGAAATTCTCGGTCGAGATCAAGCTGCATCTAACGGTTGAGCCCGTCGAGCGCCCGCAATATGTCGCCGGGAGCGACGGTGTAATTCGCATGAAACGGATGTGAGGCCTCACCCACCTGAGTTTGGCCGCGGATGAAGGTTAATTTTGCGCCGCTGGATTCGATCATGCTGGTGTATCCGCGAAAATTGAACGACAGGTTCTCGTGGATCAGGGCGATCACTTTGGCCTTGGGATGACAGAAGATGCAATTGGTCAACGCGGAGCTCGCTGAGCCGACGATGATGTCGGCGGAGTGGTAGAGCGACACCTGTTGTGCGAAGGTGAGCTGCTCGGGATGGACGACCTCGAAGCCGTGCGGCTGCAACGTCGCGACGATCTCAGCCTCATTCACGAGTTGGCGTTGCGCGAAGCCACGTCGCGACAGGACGATTCTCCGGCCTGTCCGCGCGAGATCCACATCGCGCGCGGCGAGCCGTTCGAGGATCTTGCGCCGCATGGCCCCGAGCACGTCGCCCGGCCAGATCGTGTCGTAGACCGGAACCCCCTCCCGCGTGTCGAACGGAAACAACGTCGGCACCGGAGCGATCCCGAGCTCACGGAAGTGCAGCGGCACCCCCGGCAGCTCCAGCACCGGTCGATCGCGCTCGTCGATCAACGCGACGATCTGTCGATGTGTCGCCGGCATATGGTCGTCGATGCAGATCGGAAAGCCGCCCGGGCAGGCGGCATCGTTGAACCACAGCATGCGCGGGACGAATTCCAGCAGCCAGTGACCGTAATTCTTGCTCTGAAGACCGAACAGCATCAAGCCGGCCTCGATCTCGCGCAGCTCGGCGGGGACTGCGACGACGGCGCGGCCGCAGCCGTAGGCGGCAAACAGGCTCTGATCCGGATTGACCCCGTCTCGGATGTCGAAGGCGGCGCTCAGCGGATGGGCGGCCAGATCGTAGATCAGGCGGTCACCGTGGAGCACGACGTTGCTGCGCGGGAAAGCGAAGCAGTCCCGGAACACCGCGACATATTGTGGTGGCGCGTCGAGAATGCCCGGCTGTGAGGTCAGTGCGACCGGTCCCCCGAGGAACGCGATCTCCGGCTCCTCGATCCGGCGCTCAGGCAGCACCTCGTGGTAGGCTCCGCGGCCATTCGCGGCCGCGGAGCGTGCCGAGACGAGGTCGTAGATGCGCAAGCGGCCGAGGCCGAGCAGCGCGCGCGTCTGCTCGTGGAGGGCGGCGGCCTCCTCGTGCCGCCCGTCTTCTGCGAGGGCGCGCATCTGCAAGACCCGCATGTCGCGGATCTTGCGCGCGAGGGTATGACCGTCGACGGTCGCGATCCCGTGGCCGCCACCGCTGAGCGCGTACGCCAACCGGTAGCATTGCATGGACGGTTCGGCCTCGTAGCGACACTCGTATCGCCACGCCAGAGCCATCAGCACAGCGACGCCCTCGCGCGTCCACGGGCCCGAAGTCGCCTCGCGCGTGAGCTCTCCGACGTAGTCGGCGGCCTCGTCGAACCGGCCGTGTTCGCACAGGCCCCGAAGACGCACGGTGACGGCCGTGGTCTGCCAGCGTTCGCGGGGCCCCTCATCGACGGAGGCGATCAGATCGTACACCTGCGCGGCTTCCTCGAACTGATCGCTCCCCTCGAGCCGGAACGCGAGCGTGTCGAGGTGCTGTACGAGCCCGGCGCTCCGCTCGGTCCCCGCCAGCGAACGCGCCGCCTCGGCGACGACCCCGGCGAGCTCTCGGATGACCCGTCCCGCGTTGTCGCGCCTCGCGCTCCTGACCAAGTCGAGGAATGCTGCCATTGGCCCCATCTTGCCCTCATGCCCCACCGCACTCCAGTGTGGCGCCGATCTCGACCGACTGGTATCGAACGCCACATCCTTTGGCGACCACCCGACACAAGCCCCCGCCGGCGCGCGATCGAGGGGTTCACCGCGAGGCGAGGCATGGTCAGACATCCCGAGCGCCTGTTTGAGCGCGATAGCGGCGCAATTGTCCCGGCCGACGCGTTTGGTCCGGTCCGGCCGAGCAAGCGGACGATGCCGGTTCGCCGGGCTCATCGCCGTTCGGGCGGCGCTCAGGCAAGCGGCCTCTGATGACTGAACGTCTCGTTCTCTACGGTGCGGGTGCCCTCGCCAGCGAGATCGTGGATGTCCTGGTGCGGCTGCGGAGCGCGGGCGCCGACAAGGAGCTCCTGGGCTGTCTGATCGATCCGACCTACGAGGCACCCGAGAGCTTCGGCGGCAGACCGGTGTTCCGGGATCTCGGCGCGCTCTCGGGTGACGATTCCGTGCGGTTCGTCGTTGCGCTGGGCGATCCGGGGGCACGGGCGCGGGCCGTCGAGCGCTTGGAGGCGGTCGGTGCGCGCTTTAGCTCCGTGATCGATCCGGCGGTGCTGATCGGTGCGAGCAGCAGCGTCGCCGAGGGTTCGGTGATGCTCGCTCACGCATCGGTCACCGCGGGTTCGCGGCTCGGTCGGCACGTTCTGGTCAATCCAGGCTGCACGATCGCGCACGACAATCAGATCGCGGATTTCGCGACGCTGAGCCCCGGGGTTCACCTCGCCGGGCACGTCACCGTCGAGGCGGGAGCCTTCCTCGGCACCGGGGCTTGCGTGATCCCGGGGATCCGGATCGGCGCCCGGGCCTTCGTCGGCGCCGGGTCGATCGTGATCCGAAACGTCGCCCCGGGCCACACCGTCCTGGGCAACCCGGCCCGCGTCCTACGCCGCGGGTGAGCGGGCACGCGGCGGAGCGCCTTCCGCGGCCGCCGGGGGCCATGTATAGCGGGCCCCGTCGCTGGGCTGCATGCCGGTGATGGCGACCGAGACCGAAAGCGCGTTCGAGCGATGATCCCTGTACTGATCCCGAGCCTTCCGGAGACGGACGCGATCGTCCCTTATCTGCGCCGGATCGATGAGGCGCATATCTACAGTAACTACGGACCGCTCACCAACGAGTTCACGGTTCGGCTGTGCCGGTTCATCTCCGATCGAGGCGGGGGACCGGTTCACGCGGCGCTGACCAGCAGCGGCACCACGGCGATCGAGCTCGCGCTGCGCTACCGCAGCGCGGGGCGGCCGGGTCGCACCTGCATTCTACCATCGTGGACGTTCATCGCCACCGCCCACGCCGTGGCCAATGTCGGCCTCACCCCGTACTTCGCTGACATCGATCCAGAGACGCTCGCGCTCACCCCTGAGATCGCAGCGCGTGCCCTGCGGGGGAATCCGGGCGACGTCGCCGCGGTCATCGTCGTCTCTCCGTGCGGGGCTCCGATCGATATCGCCGCCTGGGAGGCGTTCGAGGCGGAGCACGGCGTGCCGGTGGTGTTTGACGCAGCCGCCGCGACGCTCAATCTTGAGCACGTCGGCGCGCAGCCGCTATGCGTCAGTCTGCACGCTACCAAGGCGTTCGGGATCGGCGAAGGCGGCGCGATCATCACCAGCGACGCCGCGATGGTCGAAGCGCTCACCGCGATGACCGGATTTGGGTTCTCAGCCGGCAGCCGCGTCTCGCAGATGCGGGGCGGGAACTACCGGATCTCCGAGTACGCCGCCGCGGTGGGTCTCGCCGTCCTCGATGAGCTCGACCCGCGCATCGCCCGTCTGCGAGCGGCCTCGCTGGCCTACGTCGCGGGTTTCGAGCGGTTCGGAGTGTCGATGCAGGCGGGCTTCGGCCACGAGTGGCTGACGATGACGGCCAACGCGATCTTCGAGCCGTCGGTCGTCTCCGCGGTAACCGCCGGTTTCGATGCGGCCGGGATCCAATGGCGGCGCTGGTACGGCGATGGCTGTCATGCCCACCCTACGTTTGCCGCATGCGCGCATGATGATCTCGCGGCGACGCGGGGCGTGGCTGAGACCGCGATCGGCGTGCCGTTTTTCCCGACGATCACGCCCGACCAGATCGCGCAGGTGTGCGGCTGCGCCGAACGGGTGATGTCAGCGCGCTGAGCCGTCCCCTCCCCGGCGGTGAGCCCTGACCGCGAGCGGCCCCATCCGAGTTCCGATCCCACCTGAACGGTCGACTACGATGCGCGAAGCGTTTCGGCAGATCCTGATGCAGGCCGCCCAATCGGGTACGGCGGAGGGGCTTGACGTCCTCGAGCGGGCTTTGAGCGAGGTGGAGCGCGATGATGTCGTAGCCCAGCATCTCGCGACCCTCGGGTTGCGGTTTGAGGGCGAGGATAAGGTCTCATCGGCCGCCCGCGCCTACGCGCTGGCGGCGCGGGCGACGCGAACCCGAGCGGCCTACTATCAGCTCGTCGCCCTCCGGGCCCGGATCGTTGAGCTCGTCCGGTGCGGTGATTTCGATCCGATCGAGGGCCTGCTCGACGAGCTGCGACAGGCCAACACTGCGGCCCAAGATCCGGGCCAGGCGGATCCGTCCTTCGTCGATCTCGGATGGGAGTACGAGCTGAGCGGTGATGTCGAGCGCGCGGTGCGCTGCTACCTTCTCGCGCGCATCGCCCGGGATCAGCACGGCGGCGAACCGCGGACCAAGGACGGCGATACGTTCGAGCTCAAGATCAAAAATCTGCGCCGTCTGCAATTCGATGACCTGCTCGATGATGGCCGGTTCGACGAAGCGATCGCCCTGCATGCCCGGACTGGCCACGTGCACGGGTCAGGCCCGCTGGCCGCGTACCAGCTCGTCAATACCCGGACACTCGCCGAGGCTGGCAGGGCGCGCTACACCGAGATCCTGCCCGCGCGTCGGATCGCGGCCCCAAACCTAAAATTCTGGGAGCCGCCCCCGCCGCTCACGTCGGAGCCCGGCGACCTCGACGTGCCACCGCTCTACCTCGCGTTCATCGACGAGGCCCGGGCGTTCCCGCGGAGCAATGTCGTCATCAAGGACGACATGCTGGTCTACGACCTCGCAGCCCATCCGCGCCGAAGCGACATCCTGATCCAGGACGGCGTCAATCTCGACCAGATCATGATGGCCGCCTTTGGGGCGACGCATGCTTTGGTCGAGGTCCCTGAGATCGTGCACAGGGTCGAGGCCGGCCTGATGATGTTCGGCATGCAGAGCCGCAATTACGGGCATTGGTTCGGAGAGTTCCTACCGCGGATGCTGTGCTTTAACGATCCGCGCTGCCCGGATGGGATCCCGCTGTGCATCGACGATCATATGCCGAGCACCCACGAGGAGATCCTGGCCTTGCTCGACACCCGCAATCGCCCGGTGATCAAGCTTCCGGCCAAGGCAGTCGCGTTCGGGCGCCTCGGCATGGCACCAGTGCCGGCGTTCTTCCCGTTCGAGATGCGACCGGGGCGTCCATTCTACGACACGGTCTGGCCGGCGGATGTGTTCGCAGCCATTCGCCGTCAGATTCTCGACCGCGCCCGCGAGCGCGGTGCCCTCTCGCGGCGCAGTGACCGACGGCTGTTCATCTCGCGCAAGGCTTTTACGCAGCGCGTCCTGGTGAACGAGGAGGCGATCGCGGATCGGTTGCGTCCGCTTGGATTTGAGGTCATCTACCCTGAAACGCTGTCTTTCCTGGAGCAGGTAGACATCTTTCATTCAGCCGCGCTCATCGTTGGCTCATCGAACTCGGGCCTCAACAATACCCTGTTCTGTCGGCCGGGGTGTCAGGTCTTGAGCATGATCCACGAGGAGTTGGGTTTCAACTTTCGGGCATACACCAGCTACATCGAATCCGGGGGGGCGCAGATCACGTTCTTGCGGGGTCAGACGATCCACCAGCCCGGGACCGTCCATCCGTTCCACGTGAGCTACTCGGTCGATCCGAGCAAAGTCGTCGCCGCGGTAGCTGACCTCGCCGCGCGTTTGCCCGTCCCGGCGCACGATTAAGCGGGGTAACGATCCGTTCGACCCGGTCACCTGGCTGTTGAGTCTTAGAGGCCAGGATCGCCATGCCGGCGAAGGCCGCGTTCGAGTTCCTGCACGCGATGTGGTATCAGCCTTGATCGCTCCAAGCAGGTAGCTCGGCTGATCTCCATGCGCTCCTTGATGCTCGCCGCCTCCCTCCTGGTGCTACCAGTCCCCGCCTCAGCGCTGTGCCGTTGCTCATGCGTTCAGGGGGTGATGAGGCCGATATGTCAGCCGACCGACTTGATTGTGCCGATCTGTCAGGGACTGTGCGAGACTGAGATCCGGCCTGAGCGGGTCGTGACACCTTTGGCCGGCGGTCGCCCGGCATTCGAGCCGGTCTTGCCGTCCAATCCGGCGCCGCGCTCACTCGCACCACCCGAGGAGCAATTAGAGACCAACCCGAACGGACAGATCTTGGGTACGCCGAGCCAACTCTCCGGCAGCGTCGGTTCGAGCCTCTCGGGGAGCGGAGCTTCAAGCCTTTCAGGAGGCGCTGGAGCGAGCGGGCGGTGACCTGAGATGGCAACCGTTTCCGAGCGTTGGTCCAATTGCAATGCGCTGCGGCGTCGCAAACGGCGAAGGGTCTCGCGATACGTTGTGCCGTGCTTTAGTGAGCGTAGGCCAGCTGTCGATCGGGTGGTCCGCGCGCGATAATCCAAACCCGTAACGCTGACACGAT
The DNA here is from genome assembly GCF_008040015.1 of Methylobacterium sp. WL18. Classification (NCBI taxonomy): domain Bacteria; kingdom Pseudomonadati; phylum Pseudomonadota; class Alphaproteobacteria; order Hyphomicrobiales; family Methylobacteriaceae; genus Methylobacterium; species Methylobacterium sp. WL18. The sequence continues at coordinate 14,066 of NZ_VRVD01000009.1, forward strand.
GATCGACGGCCCCGCGGGATATCTGAGAAAGTCCGTGGTTCGTTCGCTCTATCGCTCTATCGTGACGAGCCAATCTCGGCGGTAATCGCCGCGGTAGATTACATGCGCCCGGTCGCCGAACGAGGCCGCGAACTGGCGAGCTTCGAACTCATCCGTGAAAATTTCAAAGATCCGGCTCATCCGATATCTCCACGAACTACGATCCCTATCATAATGTTGATGATGTGAGGGATGTTCCGGTCGGACTCCGATCGGGCGGAATCCAGGGTAGCGGGCTGGCGTTAACCGACTCCAGATCCCGCCATCGCCCTCGGGTTGGCCCAAGCTCGGTATAGTCTCGGCCCGGGTGCAAACGGGCCCGCGCGGACACTTTTGCCACCTCGATCGAGGGTCAGGTCGGTGGGCTGGGGATCCCCAGACTGCCGCGCCGGTCCTCCCCGACGTCGGTTCAAGGCTTTGCGGCCGAGGTGACACGCGCGCTGTGCGCGCACCGACCGGTGATATCGGCGGGGGTACGGTCCAGCCACGCGATACGGTCCGTCGATCCTGCGCCCATGACTTGCTTTATGCGGTCGGATCTCGCAAGAGATCGACCCTCGGAACATGCAAGAGGGCTGGTCGGCCGCCGGAGGGCGGGCATGCGCGCGTGCGTGTGGAGATCGGTATCGCAAGATGACTACGGCGCGCGCTCTGTCGCTCGGCTTTGTCGGCAACGTCGTCACAAATCCATTTTCAAAGGTCGCGGCCGGTCTCACGGGTCTCGCCACGGTCGCGTGCGAGCACTTCCCCATCGGCCAGATCGAGCACGTGCTGACGGGTGCGACCGCCGTCGACGTGCTCATCGTCCATCTCGATCACCGCTGGTTCTTCGCTACGGCGCCGGACGCGGACGGCGTCGCCCGCGCGGAGAGCCTCGCGGCGATGGTCCGGGACCGATTGGATCGATCGCCCGGGACCGTGATCCTCAACACCGTCCCGTTCGTGCCGACCTCCCCGATCGAGAGCGATCTGCATGAGCGGATTGAGACCCTCGGGCGCGTCAACGCCGTCCTGTTCGCCCTCGCCAGGGAGAACGACCGGGTCAGCGTGATCGACGCCGCGGGCGCCCTGGCCATGCTCGGCTTCGCCGCCGCTTTTCGCGAGCGCAATCGGTATCTCTATCAGATGCCGTACGCCCCGGCGGCCGTCGAGGCTCTCACCGCACGCTACGGCGACGCGGTGGCGGTGCGGCTGCGGGCCCGGCGCAAGGTGATCGTCGTCGATGCCGACAACACGCTGTGGGGCGGGGTGGTCGGCGAAGATGGCGTGGACAACCTCGAGGTCGATGACGATTATCCTGGCATCATTCACACTCAGTTCCAGCGTCAGCTGCTTCGGCTCAAGAGCCTTGGTATCCTCCTGTGTGCGGTGACCAAGAACAACGACGAGGATTTTCGCGCGGTATTCGAGCGTAGGGTGATGCCTTTATCGCTCGATGACTTCGTCGCTTATCGCAGCAACTGGTCGGAGAAGAGTGAGAACATTCAAGCCCTCGCGCAGAACCTCAACCTCGGTCTCGACAGCTTCGTTTTTATCGACGACAATCCCTTCGAGATCGAGGAGGTGCGTGCCCGCTTGCCGGGCGTCGAATGCGTTTTGTTCGACCGCACCAAGCCGGAACACGCGCTCACGCTTCTCGATTCCCTAACCTCGTTGCGCGCCCGCCACGTGACCGCCGAGGACCTGTCCAAAACGGAGCAGTACCGGGACGAGGCACAGCGGGCCGAACTGCAGCGGGCCGCACCCTCGATGGCCGAGTATCTCGCCTCCCTGGATATCCGTTTGCACATCGCCCGCAACAATGTCGGGACCTTGCGGCGGGTCACGCAGCTCGCCAACAAGACCAACCAGTTCAACCTCACCACGCGCCGCTATACCGAGGACGAGGTGACCACCGCCATGAAAGAGGGCAGCGTCTACGCCGCGCGCGTCCTCGACCGCTTCGGCGATATGGGCGTCGTCGGCGTGGTGATCGTCCGCGACGGTGAGATCGAGACGTTCCTGATGAGCTGTCGCGCGCTGGGCCGGCGCATCGAGAGCCATGTTCTCGCCCATGTCTGCCGCCAGGAGGGCAACCCCGCCTTGCGGGCGCGCTATCGCCCGAGCGCGAAGAACCGCATGGTCGCGAATTTCTACGACGAGAACGGCTTCGAGCCCGTCACCGCGGGGCCGGAGGGCACAGAGTATCGGCTGACGCGAGGACCGGATGACACCGCCTACATCCCCATTGTCACCGAGTGAGCGCCCGGGGGAGCGCGAGGCCGTCGTGGCGGCCACCCGCGCGACCTTGGCCCGATTGGCCCAGATGTGGGGGCGCCCGGAGTTTATGGACCCTGCGGCGGAGGACGATCTGTTCTCTCACCTCGACTCGTTTGCCATAGTCGAGTTGCTGATGGAGACGGAATCGGAGATCGAGCGGGCGGTGGGACGCTACGTGCCCCTCGCCAGCGAGAGCATCCTCGACGCCGAGAAATCACCGCTGCTCCGCTTCCAGGGGTGGACGGACTACGTCGCCGGTATGGTCGCTCATGGCTGAGATGCGGTTCACGCACGCGAGCCTCGCGGGGGTCGTCACTACGGTCGGCGGTCGCACGCTCGCCTTCGATGATGAAGCGGCCGGCCTCGGGATGCGGGCGGACGAGGCCGAGCGGCTGAAGCGGTCAATGGGGTTTGCGACCCGAAACGTCGTCGTCCGCGACGACACCACCACGTCCGACTTGTGTCTCAATTCGACCCGGGCGCTCCTGCGCGGGCTCGACCTCCAACCCGGCGATATCGACGGCTTGATCTTCGTCACGCAGACACCGGATTATAGTTCGCCCTCGACGGCGATCGCGATGCAGCATCGGCTCGGCATGCGCACCGATACGCTCTGCTTCGACGTCAGTCTGGGCTGCAGCGGTTTCGTCTACGGTCTGTCGATCGCCTACAGCCTTGTCCAATCCGGGCTCAACCGCGTTCTGCTCTGCGTCGGCGACGTGTCGAGCCGGATGGTGGCGCGCGATGACCGCGCGATCACCCCGATCATGGGGGATGCTGGTGCCGCCGCCCTGGTCGAACGTCGAGAGGCTGAGAGCGTCTTTCAGTTGAACAGCGACGGCTCGGGCGAGAAGGCTCTGTTCATCCCCCACAGCGGCCTCCGCGCCGATCCCGAGGATGCGGATAAACCCCCGACGCTGTTTATGGATGGAGCGCAAGTCTTCAATTTTACTTTGAAGCGAGTGCCGGCGCTGATCAACGACATCCTTACCGCCGCCGACGTCAGGCCGGACGACATTGATTATTTCGTGTTGCACCAGCCGAACAAATACATCCTAAAGAATTTGCAGCGTCGCTTAAATCTGGACGATAGCCGGCTACCGACGGGCACGCAGTCGGTCTACGGCAATCAGAGTTCCGCCTCGATCCCGGGCACGATTTCAGGGTTCCTGTCCGAACCGTTCTCCAATCGTCCCCTGCGTACGATATTGGCGGGCTTCGGCGTGGGTTTGAGCTGGGGGGCCTGCGCGATCCGGACCGAGCGGATCTTCGCTCCGCCGGTGCTGAAGTTCGAGGAGATCGTCGGATGACTGAAGCCGCATTTCTAGATGAACTCGGCGCCATCCTCGATCAGCCCGGCCCGCTCGCCCGCGGACAGAAGCTCGGCGAGATCGAGACCTTCGATTCACTCGGGGTGCTCAACATCATGGCGCTGTTGGATACCCTAGGCTTGGAGATTGAGCCGGTGCGGATCTCCGAGGCGAACACCACTGATGACCTCCTGGCCCTCGCCGGCCAGAAGCTGCAGGGTTGATCGGTGTCCGACACGGGCGGGCATATCCTGGTCGTCGGTGCCAGCAGTGGCGTCGGCCGGGCGGTCGCCGAGCGCTTGCTCGGCACCGTGCAGGTGACGGCCCTGGGGCGCCGCGCGGATCGGTTGGCGGAACTCGCCGCCGCGGGTGCGGCAGCCGTGTCGTGCGATGTGATGGACTTGGCCTCGATCGGTGGGGTGATCGAGGCTGCCGTCGCTGAGCGAGGCTTGCTGACCGGGCTCGTCTATTGCGCCGGTATCCAGGTCATCAAGCCGATGCGCAGCCTCACCGTTGAGGAGGTCGAACGAGTCTACCGCACCAACCTCGTCGCGCCGACGCTGTTTGGGGCGGCATTCGCCAGCGCCCGGGTGTCGACGCGCGACAGCGTGTTCTGTGCGGTCAGCTCGATCGCCGCGCAACGACCCGAGCCGGCGATCGTACCGTATGCGGCGTCGAAGGCGGGGCTCGACGCGCTGATCAAGGGGCTCGCGCGCGAGCTCGCGCCCCGTAGGGCGGTCGGGGTCGCCCCCGGCTGGCTCGATACCGAGATGACGCAGGCTTACGGCCGTCTCTACAGCCCGGCCTTTCGTGAGGAGCTCGATAAGCGCAGTCCCGTCGGTATAGCGACCGTCGAAGCGGTGGTCGACGCAGTCGCGTTCTTGCTATCCCCGCAGGCTCGCTACGTCACCGGCGAGATCCTGCGCGTGGATGGGGGAGCCGTGCTGTGACCGACGGGACCAAGCGACTCGCTCTGATCGGCGGCGGGGGATTCTCGAAAGAGATCGCCGAGGTCGCGCGGATGAAAGGCTATGCCGTAGAAGCGACCTATTCGAGCCAGCCGACGGCGCAAGTCGGACGATACCGCGGCTACCTCGACGAATTGTTGGCGGATCGGGCGGAATTCGTCGGCGTAGCACTGGCGGTGGGGGGCGTGAGTTCCGCAGCGCTCGCGGCGCGCGCCGAGATCATCGCATGGCTCGACCGTCACTCCATTCCATGCCCGGCGCTGATATCACCGCGCGCGCTCGTATGTGACGGGGCCACGATCGGCGCGGGGACGTTCGTCGCTCACGGTGTGAACGTCAGCGTCGACGCGCGGATCGGTCGCTTCTGCGTGCTCAACACCTCTGCGATCGTCGGCCACGATGCGGTGATCGGCGATAACGCGACGATTTCGCCGGGGGCCTTCATCGGCGGTCGCTGTCAGATCGGCGAAGCGTGTTTGGTCGGCCCCTTGGCGAAAGTTCTCCAGGGATTAAAGGTCGGCACCGGTGCCATGATCGGCATGGGCTGTAATGTGTTGAGGAATGTTCCAGACCGCGCTTCGGTTTGGCCGAAGCCCGATATCATCTCGCCGTGACGTCCGCCCGATGGACGAAAGGGTCACCTCGCCCAACCGATGGGATTGCGCCGCGGGATCTGCGCGCACGCCGGTCGCAGCTCGACGTTCGAGCGGACGACAACACCCCAACGTCGCATTGGACGACGGCCGGATTTCTCGAGCTCCTCGATCGAGCGCGCGCGTTCATGCGCGGGCGGTGATCGGCCGCGGTCACCCTTGGAGACCTCTCGAGCCTGAGCTGCCGAGCGCGCCGCGCTGCACGTGGTCGACCGGCGGCAAGTGTGCCAGAGGCGCCTCGAACTCCGCCGAGCTGCGACTCAATTTGGACGAGCGTATTAGTTATGATGCGCGCACTTTGACCAAGCGAATATTGTCAATCTCGTGTTGAGATATTTACAAATCGCGCGCTCACCCCAGGGTTGACCGAGGCGAGAGGCAGACGTATCACCCCGGATGCAAGGGGATCATACCGATTTGATTGTTCCGGTAGCCCCCGGCGATGCGGCGTTGAGGTGAGCGTCGTAGGGCGACGAGATTACAGACGGAGTGGTTCTTGAGCGACGACGTCGAGACGCTGCGGACTGCGCTGAGTGACACGCAAGCCAGGCTGAGCGAGGCGCAGGGCGAGCTCGCGCGCCTGGTACGGATGGCGGAGGCTGATCTCCAGCGGCGGAGGCCCGGAGAGCAATCCAGCGTCGTCGCCGCGTCCGTCCGCCGGCCCGCCGCGAAGGATGTCGCGGCCCGCATCGCGCAGCTCGTACATCTCTATCGCGAGGCCGCGTCCGCGGCGCCGGATCACGCACCGGTCGTCACGGAAGCGATGATGCTGCAATGGCTCGAGGCCTCGGGCCTGTTCGACCGGCAATTCTATCTCAGCTGCAACGGTGATGTGGCGAATGCCGGTGCCGATCCGGCTCTGCATTATTATAACCACGGCCATGCGGAAGCTCGGCCGCCATGCGCACTCTGATCGTCGAGATGCCTCCGCACGCCGGATCGATGGTGCGATACCGCTCTGTCTGAAGCGGTCTCGGCACCGAAGGGTCGGCGAAATCTCAAAGGCTTATGGGCGGTTCGGGAGCTTTTGCGCTGTCAGCCTGCCCGGCTGCGATGGACGGGCAAACCGTCGCCCTGTAGCGCGGCAGCCCGCCGGGATACGAGCTAAGGACACGATCGATGCAGAACCCTGCCGGACAGGCCGCACCGGCTCCCCCCACCGCTTCGTCGTCCTGGGAGTCGTGGCAGCACGATTTCTCGACGATCTATCGCAGTGGTTTGTTCGACCACGGTTGGTATGCCACGCGCTACCCCGATGTCGGGTTGACCGATCTTTCCCCACTCGAACATTACGTCAAATACGGTGCCCGCCTAGGTCGGCGTCCGCGTGCCGACTTTGACGTCGCGATGAGTGACGTGGTCGATGAGACGTTCGTCAACCCGTTCGCCGCGTGGATCCTGGAGACTGTCGAGGCCCAAGGCTCGTCAATAGAATCGAAGCCGGCCGTGTCGGTTGTGTGCATCACATACAATCAGGTACGATTCATACGACAGACGCTCGACAGCATCCTGACGCAAGTCGCAAATTTCACCTACGAGCTTCTCGTCGGCGACGACCGGTCGACGGATGGAACTGCGGAAATCATCGCGGAGTATGCGGCGCGCTACCCGAACCTCGTCGCGATCCTGCGACCGGAAAATATCGGTGTTAATAAGAATCTCGCCGATCTACTGGCCCGCGCGTCCGGCGAATACGTGGCCTTGTGTGAGGGGGACGATTACTGGACCGATCCCGATAAGCTTCAGCGTCAGTTCGACTTCATGCGTGAGCGGCCGGAATATACGGTCTGCTTTCACCCGGTCAAGGTCGTCTATGATGACATTCCGGGCGTCGAGGAATTCTATCCGGAAAACCCCAATCCGCGCCCGTCTCTGTCGGATCTGATCGCGCACAACTTTATCCAGACGAACAGCGTGTTCTACAGATGGCGCTATCGACGCGACGAGGCGCTGCAGATTGGCGTGGGGATCGCGCCCGCAGATTGGTACATCCACCTCATGCACGCCGAAGTAGGCCGGATCGGCTTCCTTCCGGACGTGATGGCGGTGTATCGCAAGCATGCCACCGGGATGTGGGCGGCGTTTGAAACCGAACTTGCGCGGCACAAGAAGCTCGGCAAAGCGGAGATAGAGTTCTTTCGTCAGTTGCGCGGTCATTTCGGCGGGCGTTATGCGGCCGATTACGAAGCTTCTCAGAAGCTCATATTTTGTCGCTTGGCGGAGGCGTATCTGAATGAGGAAGATCCCACGCGCCTCGCGCAACTGATCGGCGACCATCCCGATATTTCTGCGTCCGCTATAAACGATATGGGCTTCGATGCGGGTGCCCCACCGATTCACGATGCCGTTGCCCTTCGCGATTGGATAGAAGACCAACTGACGGTTAGCGTGGTCGTCACGTCCTACAATCACGCCTCTTATATCAGGCGGTGCCTCGACAGCGTGCTCGGACAACGCGGATTGTTCAAGTTGCAAGTCGTCGTCGGTGATGATGGCTCGACAGACGGGACGGCGGAGATCATCGAAGAGTATCGGACCCGTTATCCGGATCGCGTGATCGTGCGACCGCGCGACCGTAATCTCGGCATGTTGCATAATATGCGCGACTGTATCGATGCATGTACTGGTCGTTTCATCGCCTTCTGCGAGGGCGACGACTATTGGATCTCGGATCGAAAGATTGGCCTCCAGCTGCGCATGTTGCGCAATGATCGCGCGCTCGACATGTGCTTCAATTGGGTTTTGTTGCATTATGTCACGACCGGCGCGTACCAGCCCCACGGGGAACAGGGACGATACCCGACGGGCACCATCAGTTTCCCGGTTTTGGCCAATTCGCCGCTGACGGCCAATTTCTCCTGCTGCTTTTACCGTGCCGAAGCCCTCCGTCGCGTTCCGGCGTCATTCTATGAAAGCCAAGCGGGCGCCGACTGGCTATTGAATCTTCATGTCGCGGATAAAGGGCGCATCGCGTTCTTGCGCGAGATACTGTCGGTCTACACGATACAAACCAAAGGTCAGTGGTCTGGGTTAGATGAAGGCGTAAAAAACCTTCGCATCGGTCAGTATCAGAGGCAGTTTGCCAAAATTTTCGGTGAAGGTCGGGGCTTTGAAAAGTTCGAAGTCGGGTGCACGATCGCGGAACTCGGGGCAGAACTACCCGATACATTCGCTCGAGCTCACCTCGAGGGGCCGCAGGATCGAGTTTGGGCCGAGATCCGGGATGGGCAGGTCATCTTTACCGGGTGGGTTGTTGCGGCCAACCGCGCGAAAGTGACGCTGATCGTGGAAGTCGATGGCGAGGTCCATCGATATCCCGTCAACATGCATCGGCCAGATGTCATCGCCGCGGTTCTGGGCGATCTTCCGACGACCATGGAAGAGGCGCGGTGCGGATTCCAGTTCGGCCTCCCATACGCTCTACATCTCGAAGTGCTATTGCGGATCGAGATTGAGCACGAGGTTGCGCCTTGGCTGTCCATCATCCTGACGCACCGCGTTAAAAGAGCCGCCTAGTGTCGTATCGCTCCTCGCGTGGGTTTCGGATGACAAAGGTTCAGGCGCGAACACTGACGCCGGCTCGTGACTTTCGTCGCGGGGACACATGAATGGTTTGAACGGTGGTTCGGTGCCGTGATCGGCCAGCCGTACCGAATCGCCCCACGGCTCCGGCGAAGCGTGTGCGAGCGCGATGCTGGCGAGTGGTGGCATTTTTTGGTGCCGACGGACTTTAGTCCGGCGCGGTCACGATGGTACGCTCTTTCGTACGAGCCCGACGACCTGGAGTGACAGTATCTCTGCCATTGACGAGACCCCGCATGCGACGGTCGATCTCGATCGGTTCGCTCAAGTTACCACTCTCGCCGCTGGCATGCATCGGGGACGTGGAGGCGCTATGTGTGCGATGGAAGCCGTCGCCTTCATCGCTGGGGAGCCGATCTCGGATCGACCTGTGTGCGCCTCGCCCAACATCGCGGCGTTCATCCGTACTTGGAGCGACGGCCTGCCTCAGGCTGAGCGTGACGGTCTGATCCTCCCCTGGCTCCCGCGCCTGGTCGGCACACACGGTTCGGACGCGCTGGAGCGCCGGCGCATGGTCACGGTCGCAGATTGGCTCGTCCGCACCCACCTGCCGGCGTGGTTTCATCTTGCCAAGCTGAATGTCGAGGCGGACGAACTCGCTGATCTGCCCGAGTTGGAGGCCATCGGTGATCTTGCCAGCTTGTGCGATCACCTCAAACGCGCGCGCAAGCGGGCGGCGGTCGCGAATCTAACCCTGCGGCAGACCGGTTCCGCGGTTCGAGCGGCGGCCTGGGATGCCGCACAGCAGGCCGCCTGGGGCACCATCCGCGACGCGCTCGAGGCCGCGGGTCCGCTGATCCTCGCCGCCGGCTGGGATACCGCCTACGCGAGCGCCTACGCGGCGGCTCGGGCCTACGGGAAAGCACCCCTTGAGCCGACGCGCCGAACGCTCCAGGACACCGCCGTCGCCCTGGTCGAGCGCATGATCGCGATGCGCGAGGCGACCGCGGCTGAAGCGCCAGCTGCGTCGGCGCCGACTCCCGGCGGGACCGAGCGCCGACCATGATCGGCGCCGACGGGCATCACGGACCGCCTCTCAATCCCGCCGGATCCGGCTCGCCGATCTCCGCCCTGGCCGGGATTCGCTGCCTCGTGCTGGGCGGTTCGGGCTTTCTCGGGCTGAACCTGTGCAACCGCCTCGCGCAAGCGGGCGCCGAAGTCACCTGTTTCAGCCGCAGCCACCCGCAAGCCGAGGTCCTCGACCGGCGCGTCGCCCGGGTGACCGGACAGTTCTCCGACCGTCTCGCCATCGCCAACGCGGTCGAGCGGCAAGACGTGGTCTTCCATCTCATCGCTGGATCGATCCCGGAGAGTTCGAACCGGGACCCCTCCGCGGAACTCGCCGCCGCGCCGATCGCCACCCTACACCTGCTCGAGATCTGCCGCTCAGCTCGGATCAGGAAGGTGGTGTTCGCATCCTCCGGCGGTGCGATCTACGGGATCCCGCACGCCACGCCGATCCCGGAACAGGCGCCGACCGACCCGATCTCGGCCTACGGCATCAGCAAGCTGATGATCGAGAAGTCTCTCCATCTGTACCGGCATCTCCACGGGATCGAGTACCAGATCCTGCGGATCGCCAACCCGTACGGACGGTTCCAGCTCGGCAACAAGCATCAGGGCCTGATCGGCAACTACATCCACCGCGTGCTCACCGATCTACCACTCGAGGTCTGGGGCACCGGCGAGATCGTGCGCGATTTTTTGCACATCGACGATGTCAGCGACGCCTTCCTCAGCGCCATCGCGTATGACGGCCCGCACAAGGTGATGAATGTCGGCAGCGGTGCGGGCTTGAGCGTCAACCAGATCATCGCCGAGCTGGAGCTGGCCTTCGGGCGCCACCGCCTGCGCTGCCTCTACAAGCCGAGTCGTGCGGCTGATGTGCCGGCCAACGTCCTCGATACCGCGCTGATCCGGTCCGAACTCGGCTGGCGGCCCCGCGTCGCCCTGCGCGAGGGCCTCGTCGGCACTATCGCTTGGATGCGCGCTTACTTGGTGGAGATCCGAGCCGGCGGCCCGGGACCGTACCAGACCTGATCGGCACCAAGCTGCCAGGATCGCGTCCGGCTCGATGCGCCGCATCGGCAAAGTTTGATCCCATCGCCGCCTCGGAGAGGCCATGTTTCTCACCGACAGCGCATGTCTCCGATCCGCGAGGAGACCGCATGTCCTTCCTGCACGATCTGCCCATTGCCGACCTGATCGCCAATTACGGCTACATCGCCATCTTCGTCATCATCACCCTGGAGAGCGCCGGCCTGCCGCTTCCGGGCGAGACGGTCCTTCTCACCTCGGCGGCCTATGCCGGCAGCACCGGCAACCTGAGCATCGCCCTCGTGGTCGCGATCGCCGCGACCGCCGCGATCCTCGGCGACAATGCCGGCTACTGGGTCGGCCGCCGCTGGGGACTGCCCTTGCTCCTGCGCAAGGGTCATATGATCGGCCTCGATCACGGCCGGCTCAAGCTCGGCCAGTACCTGTTCCGCCGGCACGGCGGGAAGATCGTGTTCTTCGGCCGCTTCACCGCGATGCTGCGCGCCTACGCGGCGGTCCTCGCCGGCGTGAACAAGCTCGATGCCCGCCGCTTCATGTTCTTCAACGCCGTCGGCGGCGTCGCCTGGGCCTCGATCATGGGCTTCGGGGCGTATCTGTGCGGTCGCTCGATTGAGAACGTCATGGGCCCCGTGGGCCTCGCGCTCCTGGCCTTCGTGCTGTTGGGTGCCGTAGCCCTGTGGATGTTCATGCGCCGCCACGAGGCGCGCCTGATGGTCGATGCCGAGGCCGCGATCCCCGGCCCGCTGGTCGAGAGCTCGGTCGTACCGCACGCCGTGGCGGGATAAGCTACGCTCGCGCGGCTCAGTGAGAAGCCTTGTAAGCGTGTAGCGCAAGCGTCCAAATGATTCGGATAGGTCTTCGTCCGAATCATGAAAGCGTTTTTTGAACGATATCTCTGGGGCTAAGATTGCTACGCCGGTGCTGTCCCCGATCGTGCGCTATCGCTGTGCACCGCCCAGGAAACGCCGGACCCGCTCGAACGGCGTGTGAGGCCGGTCGAGCACCCGCGTCACCTCGGCCGCCAGCCGCGCAGCGACGATCTCGCGGGCCGGATCGTCATAGTGCACGATGTCGTAGAAGGTCCCCTCCTCCCGGTCCCGGAAAATCCCGCTGAGATCGAGCGCCGTGAAGGTGCTACGATAGGGCCGCCGCTCTGCGAGTCCGGCCGTGAACGCCTCCAGCTTGGCGTACTGGCGGTCGAGATAGGCGAGGAACGCCCCCGAGGCGACGCTCCGCTCCACCGCGGTGAGGTGGCGCTTGCGCAGCACGGTCGGCTGCAGCACGCTCACGATCGGCACGGCGTGATCGTGGGACAGCTTGGTCAGGCGGTGCGCGGCGAGCTGATAATGGTGGACGATCGCGTCCTCCCAGCCGGGCGTCTGCCAGCCCACCTCCGCGCGCAGCCGCTTCAGCTCCTCGTAGATCAGCGTCACCAGCGCGTCGTAGGACAGGCCGTCCTCGCGCGCCCGAGGGTCGTGGGTGTCGAAGAAGTGGTCGTAGAGCCGCTCGGTGATGAAGGCATTGTACGGGTAGCCGGGCCGCGGATCGTAGGTCCAGGGCTGGAACAGGTCGGTGCTGCCGCTCATCACCACGATCGCGTCGGGCCGGTAGCCGACGAGCCGCGACCAGATCAGATGGGTCATCTGCGTGAGGCAGCTCGACATCACGCCGAAATTGTAGACCCGCGCCGCGGCGAGCCCGTCCGCGCGCAGGATCCGCTCGAGGCGCCCCGGCAGGGTGTTGGCCAGGGTGCCGCCGTCGATGGTGGTCGAGTCGCCGACCACGAAGATCCGGGTCTCGCCGGGGGGCTTGTGCTCGGTGATGGCGGTGGCGTTGAGGAAGCCCTGGGCGTCGAACGGGACGCCGTAATGGCTCGCCCCCGGCTTGCCGGCGAACTGGATGTAGGGGCTCGGGTGGCGGGTGTTCGAGTCGAGATAACCGAAATGGTGCAGGAATTTGCGCCGGCGCGCGGCATCCTCGCTCTCGGGCGGCGCCCAGATCTGGTCGACGCCCGGCGCGGTGAGGGCGGCCAGCATCACGGCTTGGAGCGCGGCGTTGCCGGCGGCGTTTAAACGCACGCCGTCGTCGCTGAGATCGGGCCTGAGCGCGCCCGCGGCATTTGCCAGCACGGGATCGTGGTCGATGAAGCCGGCGCCGTATTCGTGCACGTGGTCGCGCAGCCACGCGTTCACCTGTGCGATGACTTCGAGGGGCCGCCCGGAAGCGGCGGGTGAGGCCGGGTCGACCGGCGGGATCGAGCCGACCCAGCTGCGCACGTAGAGGTCGCGGGTGTCGGCGAGCATCGCCCGGATCTCGGCCACGATGCCGTCGAGCGACACGCCCGGGGCGCCGCTTAGGATGTCGTCGCGGCCGCAGATCAGGTGTAGGCCCCGGGCGCCGTAGAGGGCGATCTCGGAGCGGAGCCGGCGCGCCATGTCCCGGGTTGTCTGGCCGGCGATCCCGCGCGGTACGGTCTGGGGGCCGGAGAAGGCCTGCGGCATCTGCGCCGTCCAGCCGGCCGTCACCGAGTCGCCGAAGAACAGGATCGGCCCGAACGGGAACAACGGCGTCTCGAATTTCGGCGTGTTCATGCCGTCGCGATCATGCTGCGTCAGTGAGCTGCGAAGATTTCGACGCCGTCGAGATGGAGATATTGCTCCTCGTCGAGATCGACCTTGAGATAGCGGAAGCAGGCGTTGTCGAAGCGAAGGTGGAGGGGCAACCCGGGATGACAATGGGCATCGACCGCGTCGAAGACGAGGCGGTAATCCTGCCCGGTTTCACTCAGCCAGACCCGCATCAGCTGCGCGCGCTCGCTGGGCTGCCCCCAACGGTTATAGATCCGAAGCTCCGCGACCCGCTCGACTGTGCCGAGGTCGAGCACGAACCATGGGTTCCGGTCCAGGCCTGTGTGGAAGAAGAACGACGGGTCGCCAGTCGTGCGCTCGCCATAAATGCCCGTCGTGCCAGACCACGGCGAGGCTGAGCTGGCGGTCCAAGTTTTGCCGAGCGCTAAGTTCTCAGAGGGGCGCGCCCAAACCAGGGCATCTCTCTCGAGCTCGTCGACCAGGGTTCTGATGCGCTTCGACGGCTCACGAAGCGCCGGGATCTCGAGATCAAGCTTGTAGATCAAGTTCGACAGGATGCTTTGATCGAAACGGTGGTCGATGAAGCCTTCGAGATCCGGGAGGCCAAGCTGATTGGGGATATCGGTGACGACGCGCGCATCGCTAGCGTAGCGCAGCCACTCAGCGACGAGGTGGCGGGTCTCGGGACCGACCATGAAGGCGATCCAAGACGCCTGGATCTGATCGACGTTCCAATAGCGCTCTGTGTCGCAGTCCATGAGCACGAAGCAGTCGCGCTTGGTCCAGACGCGCTGTGGTCGCCCGTGCAGGACGCCCACCGCAACCCGACGTCCGGACTCCGAGAGCCATGTTAGGAGCGGCGCGATCGGCGGAAGAGGGTCGTCGCCCACTGCCTGCATGCCGGTATCACTGAAGACGAGGAAATCGCCGTCGCGGCGCGCCTCGAGAGCTTGCGCGATGATGTAGGGCTTCCAAGCCCAATTCCCGGCTCCCCGTGATCGATCGAGAATCTCCGTGTGCTGACGGTAGAACGATGTTCCACGCAATCGGTCAGGCGACCAACTCTCGATCGTATCAAAATCACCCGTGGCCGCCGCCGCGGCTACCAGGCGACGCTGGCTTTCGACGTAGTGATACTTCGCAGCGAAACTGACCAAAGTTTTATGGCGCGGGCGCAACTGACGGCGCTGCATCATCAAAACTTCGGCGCGGTGCATCGCAAAGGCGTTAACGCGAAGGGCCTCCGGCGCCTTGTCATCCCTGGCCAAACCGGTCCTCCTGTAAAGCAGCTGGAGGCTTCTCCCCGACTTTTGCGTCTCGGGCAAGGCGAACGTCAAGCCGAGCGGTGATGTCGGCATACCACCGCTCCAACCGCTCCATCGAGACGAAACCCAAGCAAAATCTAGGTATTAAACTACTTCGATATACAAAAAGACGTTCTTTCATTCAAGCACAGGATGGTCGAATATTAAAGCGAGTGATGGTCGCGGCAAGGATTACTCACCGTCCACCAAAAACTTATCATCGGGGGCGGATGGGATTTTAACGACGGCAGTAACTGCGTCCGATAATGCTTCGAACGATGTCGCTTCGCCCGGCTCGATTGTAATGATGTCACCAGACTCCCAAATCCGATCGAACATCCGTATCCTACCAGATACGACCAACGTCAATTCAGTCGCGACCTTGTGATAATGTTTGCTCTCCCGCGCGCCAGCAGGATACGTTTTCAGGCCGACTTCAAAAGCCGAGCTTTGAACTACGACCGGCGTGAAGTTCCCAACGAACCAGCCACCCTTCATATTCTCAAGACGGTGATGTTTCATTAGGCCGGTCCGCTTTCCGTGAGTTGCTCGTAATTGCTGAGCTGCCGCGACGATTTGATCGGCATATAGGCATCTCGTGCGAGGCTGATGGTCCGTATCACCTTTTGACGCAGGATCAGCTCATTCAAGGCGGGGGCGACGTAAAATAGGCCATTCACATGCGCATCCTTGAGTACCATCGTCTGAAGAGCTTCGAAGAACTCACCCGCCCGGCGCAGCCAGTAGAAGCCAGCATTGGCGTTTCGACTGATCGGACGCTTTTCTGCGATTTCCAAGACGTGATCGGCAGCGTCAGTTCGCACGAACGAGTATCGCGGGTGCAACGACTCGAAGGTGAGCAAGCCACCATCGGCGCCGCTCGATCGGAAGCCCGCGACGACCTCAGCGAAATCTACGTTGATCTGATCGGTCGCGTTAACGATGATCAATTCCTCCTCGGGCTGAATGTGATCGATGGCGAGCAAGGCGGTACATGCAGCTCCAGCCGTAGACCTCTTTATCTCAACGATCTTCGAGTTTGAAGAAATTAACCGCACGATGTCTTGGACGTGATGTCGAGCATTGTCGCCGGCGCGCACACAAACGATAAAACGGCTGGGGTTGAGCGGTGCGAGCGCGTTCATCTGGCGCTCTAACATCAGCTGGCCGTCTACCTCTGACAACCAAACCGGGTATGGGTCATCGTCTTTCTGTGCATCTTCCCCGGCAGCCAAGATCAAAATATTCATGGCGTAGCTGTCCGGATCTCTTCAATACGACGATCAATATTAGCCAAGGTGACGTCGGCCGGAGTCTGGACGATCAGAAGGTGCGCGCCCGATGCTCGAGCTGCCCTGATTCCGTGGTCATTATCTTCGAGGATCAGAGTTTCATGCGGCAGAACGTCGAGGCGATGCATGGCAGCATGATAAATTTCGGGATCGGGTTTCGCTTTGGTGACATCCTCGTTGGATAGCATCACCTCGAGATGCGTGGTCAGATTGGCCCTATCCATCATCACAGCAACCGAGGCTCGAACGGAATTGGAAGCCACAGCGAGCTTGACGCCGCGAGCCCTGAGGCGTGCCAATGCAAATTCGTGCGCGAAGGTCGGGCGGCAGCGCGTGTTAACAATCTCGAGGGTGTAGGACTGCTTCAGTTTGTTCAAAAAGCTATGAAGTTCTTTCGGCAGATTCTCGGTCGCGGTGAGCAGCTCCAGTTTCCGGCGCGTCGGCAAACCGTCGAAGGTGGTGAGATGATCCGCACGGCTGATCTCCATACCAAAGAGCCGCAACGCCCGGTTTAACGCTTCGAAATGCCAATCCCGGGCGTCGATCAGGACGCCATCCATATCGAAGATGATAGCCCTAATCATTGATCAATCATCTGACTAGCTTGATCTGGATAATCCGTACAGAGGGTTACGTCGCCAGGAACCGCCGCCAGCCAATCCCAGACAAAGCGCGGGTCACGTCCGTGAAGCTCGGGAGACACCACGCAAACCGCCTTGCCGGCCATAAGATGGCGCTCGATCACGGGTGCTTCAAACCAATCACTCCGCATGCCATCGAGCCAAACGCCCGAAGCTTCTCGATACAGGATGGGATCCGGCTCTATATCGCTGTGACGTGTGTAGAACGGTACGCCGGCCGTAGCATACCGAAACGCTTCCGGCCCGGACATATCGAACGCGAACCATGGAATATCGCGCTGTCGCATCGAATCAGCCAGGGCTGGCCCCAGGCCGTCCGCCTTCACGTTAACCGCGAGTGGCAAGCGAGTTCCCGTGAAGAGATCGAGAAGATGCTCCCAAGGCAGAGCGTCTCGCATGGGCGGATCGTGGGAGACGACGAGTTGACCGAATAGATCGCGAATGTCTGTTTCGGTTCCGTAGCCACCTTCTATCGACCGTTGAAATGCTGGGACAGAATTTTTCTCGGCCGGTTGAAGCCACCAGCCGCGATGGCTGAGGATTTTCATAATCCAGCAGCCCTTCTCGATAACGGAAGGCTTAGAAAAAGCTCCAGGTCGACGGGAGTGCCCAAACCATACATACCGTCCGCCTCACGCCCGATGTTCACGATCCCGATATCAGATCCAGCTTCGATCAGCTCTTCGTAAACAGGCGCAACGTAAAACTCTCCATTGACACGCTTGTCCGCCGCAATCATCCGCCTAGCAGCTGTGACGAAATCTTTTCCGTTTCTGAAATTGTAAATTCCGACCGTCGCCTCGTTTGAAATCACTTGCTTCTCAACGACACGGGTAACGCAACCGTCGTCACCTAGGCCAACAAAAGACCATTTCGGATCGTCCGCCGTCATAGTCATGATCAATCCATCCAAGCTTTTTGCATCACCGTATTCTAAGTAACTATCAATACTATAGTCGATGTACTGATCGCTGTTGGCGATCATCAAAGAGTCGCTGGTGATATAGTCTTCGGCCAACAAGACTGTGCAAGCGGCGCCCTCGGTAACGGACTCGATCTCGACCAAAGCGGAGCCGGGAGCCCAACTCGCGAGCTTCGCCGCTAAGCCGTAAGAACGGACATGGTCGCCCTGGCATATAAAAATGAATCGGTGAGGGCGGCTCGGTCGCAGGTTGTCGATCACAACCTTTATCATCGGAATACCGTGCAGCGGGATCAACGGCTTAGGTTGAGCGTACCCGACGGAAGCGAAACGGCTGCCTCGCCCGGCCATCGGTATGACGATATTCAGCATGGTCTTATCAGCTTGTTCAGTGAGCGGCCAATGCCGTGCGCGGTGGCGCCATAAGCGATCTGGTCAACTCGCACAAGCTGAGCAGGTTCTGGAGCTTGACCAGCGGCGGCGCTTGCGGCAGCGCCAGTTCGACGGCACACCGGCTATCGGCCGCGCGTCCGTTTTGATGCCTCGAACTGCTGCCTGACCCACGGACAACCGAAGCTGCTACCGTAGGGACGAGCCCGCATCTGCAGCTTGCGTGAGCTGATGAGACCGCGGCGTGAGTCTCCGTAGGCGGTATGCTTCTTCCCTGCCAAAATCTGTGCCAAGGCGGGGTTAGCCATAGTGTGATAGCTGATCCTCCTGGGCATCGGCTTTAAGTCGAAAGCTGTGCCACCTGCGACACTCGAGATCGGAGCTCAAGATGCGGCCAAAGGTCGATCAACCGCTCAAAGCCGGTGCCGACGAACCTGATCGAACAAGCGGAGAGTGCGATCTGCCAATGAGTTGCTTGGGCGACTGGGGGGCCATGGCGCTGTTTCGACGTCCTGAAGTTCTGGCCACTCATCTATGGGAAACAGCACGATCTAACGGCTGCCTGTCGAACTAAAGATGCCCACGCGTTGAACGCTCAGATTCAAAGCTCATAGCTGGAGCGACAGATTACATGCTCAACGCATCGACTGCACGGCTGACGAATTATTGCGCTGATTCTATCTTTAAGTATTGTGGATCAAAGCGCCGACCAATCGGATATAGAACTCTCAGGGTAACGTTGCGGCGCTGTCCGCCACAATTCACGAGAATGCTTACTGCGGCACTCAATCGAATGCTGTCAGATCAATTGCGCCAAGGCCTGTCCACAATCGAGCTCGAACGGCTGGCTGCTATCTATGGCCTATTCCCAGACAATGCTGATCTTACTGCGCTGATACTTAAGCTCAATGTCTATCCGGAGACCAACGTCCAAATTGTTGAGCATCTCCTCGAGCGAGCAACCTTTGCGGCTCAGTCTCGACCAGACATCAAACTTATGAGACTTTTTTATCTCGGCAAATCCGGGTCAAGCTTATTCTCTTTAAATTTGTATAGAGATATTGAATTTACGAAAATCCGTCATGACCTCGTTTTATTAGACATCTGGAGGATATGCACGATAAAGTGCATCGTAGAGCTGCCTGAATACTACACGGATTTTTGTTTGGATGATTTCATTGCATATGTGAGTGTCGAGACCGATCCGAACGTTCTCTATTCGGTTTTGTATGCGCTTTCAAACCAGCACGCACTTAGCATTGAGCTCTCAGTTGTTGCGGACGCCCTATCCCAGGTCACATTCGATAAATCCGTAGAGTGTTTTGCTGTAACGTATTTTTTCCTTACATCCTTCGGCTTTGGCGCGCAGGCAAAGCGATTGGAGAAAAGTTATAAGCAACAATTAGATGCAGCCACTCATCCGCTGTATATTAAAGCGATGGCAGCGCCACAGGATGTTTCATTTAGTACCTCTCCGCCACAAAACTTCGAGCCGTTCGGCTCGTTGAATCTGCGCATTGATTGGATATGGAAAGACACGGCGCTTCAAGCTCTGGAAATAAAAACAAGGCTCGACAAACATGCCAGATCGGCGCCATCTTTTCCAAGCGGCATTAAAAATCGAAAACATCTATTAGTCGCGTTTTTCGGACAGATGCGCTTTGCCGACGCGACACTTTCAGCCATATCAGAATGGGTCCTGAGAGATTTCGAAGAGGACGATGTCGACGTAAAAATCACTTTCGGTATTTCGACATGGAAAAGAACCGGCGCGAAAATATTTCTTTTAAACGATCACATTGATACGATTGCGGGATTTCTACCCGGTGTCGTGTTGCGCGCTTTGAAAGACTACGGTTGTTGTACTTTATCTGACGTCGCTGTTATTTGTCCTCGTGTAGTGCGCAAGATCTTGGAGAGCAACGATTCCAAGAGCGAGGTGGATTTTGGGCATTTGAAGTCAATGCTGGTTAACGAGGTTTACACGACTGTCTCAGATGAGTGTGAATTCATGTCGGCTCTGGGCGGCGACATATCAAGCTCGTGCGATGCGGATACGCACCTCCTGAATCAAGGGCGCATGATCACGAGGATTGGTGCCGTTCGGGACATATTGGCAGATGTCGACCGAGAGCAGGGCGTTGTCACACACGTGCTGTTTATTCGGCCAGATTTGTGCGATCTCAGCGGTTCGATCGCATCGGTATTCCGACAGATGGACGGTCAAACGAATTGGGCGGTCGTGGATGAAGATTTTTATGCCCAAGTTGTCGAAGGGGTTGGCGACCGATACATCCTGTGCGATCGTCCGGCTGCCAACACGATTTTAAACATTGATAAAAAAACCGCCGATGTTTTTAGCGGGAATTCACCCGAGCTTAATTTATACAAACAGAGGTTATTGCCACATCGAATGCTGCGTACGGTTTTATTTGAGGGGTGCGTTCATACATATACCGTCTCAAGATCAGCGATCGGGTGGAACCTGTTCCGCGGTAACCTAACTGCCCTGATGCTCGAGCCAGAGCTTTCGGCAGATGCCAATGAAATAAAAGATTTGCATCTCAGAACAGAGATATTGGCTGGTATTTCTTCTTTGCGAAATTGATGGAAGCCCCCTCCATTTGTCGGTGTTTCGAGCTTGAAGCCACTCGAGGAGTGAGGCTTACAATGCGCAATCAATCCCGCGCTTATTTGTTTAATAAGCAGGTGATACCACAGATAGAATTTCTTGAAGCCTCGTTCTACTTTAGTCAAACAAAAATGACCCGGTGAAGTAAGTTTGCGGCGATGCGGCACCAGAAGGCTTAGGTGTTGCTCATTTGACTTGATCGTCAAACGCGAGGTTCTCAATTTTATAATCGATCATCAGTTTCCGCCGCGATGGTGAATTGTCCCATTCTCCAACTTTGGTGTACTCTCCGGCCACATCAAGGACTTCGACGATCTTGCCGATGGTTGGAATTCCTCGGAAATGTTGCGGCCATCCAGAAGCGAAAAAGAACACTTGTTCTACGCGCTCGGAGAGATGACAAACCCCCGGGCCGAATGTGCCGAGTCCGAACACTAAATAGCGACCATTCGCCAATGCCGCCACGTCGTCTGCCAGTGTTCCGCTCTGTGTTGTAAGGGGGATATTGATCTCGGAGATGTACGACTCCAACGCTGCAATGACTGGATTGAGGCGGTTTTCAAAAACCATTTTAATGGACGAAATACGTCGTTCTGCAAGAAGGCGCTGAATTACGAGTTTGTAGAACGCCAGGGGCGGTTGGGGGTAATGAGGCGCAACCCACGTGCTAAATATGTCGCCGGACCGAATATGGATCAACAGTTGATCGCTCGGCTTCTCTAAAAACCTAGGCGGCAGACGATTGAACAGCGGGTGAATATAGTTTGTGATGATATGGCGCGATTCTTTCTGCTCAAGATCGCGTGATAGTTTTTGAACTTTGACATCGAAGAACATTCCCGATAAAAAATAGCCGTCGTCGGGAAGTGCATCTTTCGATGGTATGAAGGTGATGCCGCCGATATCGCGGGGCTGAGTTAGATCTAAAACTTCACTCCTGTCCATAATCGAAAGTTTAATGTATTTGAGATTGAGTGCTCGGCAGATGCCGATGGCTAATAGGCATTGAATTATAAAGTTGCCGAAAGCTCCATTCTCGTATAGATCGATGCCGACGAGCGACAAGCCTTTCTGGTTCGGGTTGCTTAGTAACCTATAAGCTCTGTACACATCGAGACCTGGCCGTTCAGACACGATGTCAAAATCGGCGTCGAGGAGTCTGCGCAGTGCGATTAAGTCGAAACTCGAGCGCTCACACCAGACCTGAGAAATACTGCCCGCGTTCTGCCTTAGGTTCCCGACCGCCAGCCGTATATAGCGCGTCCAACTTGTCTCCCCTGGATTGACCCGGATCGACAGCGCGCCATCCTCACCCTCGGGCTGCGGGACGATGTCTGGCTGCGACCAGGTCTCACCGTCTTCCGAGAAAGTGACGTCATCGTTAAACGCCGATTGTCCAACAATCCGGTTCGGCAGATCGATTTGAATGGAATGGATGGGAAAACGTACGCCGAGATCGATTTGCAACCAAAAAGTGGTTGCGCTTATTTCGGACCACAAGGTGCCGTCCTGATTGGCGGCCAGCCATGACCTTCCTTGCGTAAGGTCGATTAGATTTTGACGGTAAACGGGTCCCGCTGACATCAATGTGCGTTCCGTGCCTTTCCACCTTAAGCCCAGTCAACAATTAGGAACTCAGGTGTTTGGGGGGGGCAAACCTCTTACCACAAACGCGATCGCTTTCGCGGATAGGTCTGCGTCCGTGGAATGGTGCGATCCGAGCTTTTGTCTCGCCGTAGGGGTGTCTTTACGGTAGCGAGCCAAACGCGTCGAGGGGGAACGGCTATGCGGTCCGGTGAAGCGGTGTCGGATGGACAAGGCTCACGAACGGATGCGATATTGGCGCGGCCATCGGTAGATTCTAGCGCTCGGTCCCTCGGGACAGTGTCATCGATGTGGCTCACGCCTGCTTCTATAAGATGAGATCGAACGAGCATGCCAATCAAGATCGTTGACCTTGGTCACAATAATCAAATCGATACGTCGGACGATTTTCTTGACAGTCAAAATGGAACGATTTTTTTTGAGCGCGATAATAGTCATGTGATTATCGGAAAGAACTCCAACAGCGACGATATCTATCTTCATTGTGGTTCAGATGCCGTTGTTCATATCGGCGATCATGTTCGTTTAGCCAAGGCTAGAATGCATATCGTTGCTCCAACAAAATTGATCGTAGCTGAATTTACATCGTTCGTTGGTAATGCTCAGATATCCACCCATGAGGCTGCGGAGATTACTTTCGGACATAACTGTCTTATTGCAGATGAGGTTACCGTTTCCGTTAGTGATATGCATTCAGTGATAGATCTGGAGACCGGTGCCCGTATCAATCCCGCGCGGCCAATCATGTTTGGTCATCGCGTTTGGATCGGCGCGAGATCGACGGTTTTGAAAGGCACGACGATCGGCGATGGATCTTTCATCGGTGCTCATTCTCTGGTGCGTGGAACGTTTCCAGCCAATGTCATGGCCGCGGGCGTGCCAGCTAAAGTAATTCGATCGAATGTTACTTGGCGGACAGAGCTGCTTTGATAATACCTTCTCTCGGATAATTAGGGCGGTCTATCTCTATGTCGATGTCTTAGATGTTGGTTATTTGAAGCTTTTCATGCGGTTTGACGAGGGTATCGAATGGACTCGTGGCTACGCAACCTCGGTGAGCAGATGACGCTTGTTCGTTTCTATAGGGGAACAGAGTCCGGATCCGCGCCCGATCCCGAAAACCTCCGTCCGCGCGGAATTGCGGTTAACGTCATTGATCGGACGTTTTATTATCTTGATAATCAGGGCAAGCTTGCTCAATGGAACGCTTCAGCGATGCCTGATGATCTGTGGGATCGGTTCGCAAATGGGTTCGAGGTAAAATCTAATATCTAGCATCGCTCAATGGTACGCGGCGACGGTGAATGAAAGCTCGGCGTTTGATCGATCGGACCGAGCTCCCACTATTGAAGGTTGCTGTACCGCTTGTCGCGCAAGGAGCTGTCAGCCGAGGTTCGGTCTGAGCATTGCAGACTGCATCACAACTAGCGCCCGACTTGTTCTTATACCCGGTGCTGCCGGGTGGCTGCAGCCGGCGTCGCAGAACGCGCGCAGGGTGCGTCGGTCCAGACCGATATCGCACAGCGCGTCGTCGTCGAGCGCCGAGAGGACGCGGTAGGTCCGCGCAGCCGCGCGCCGGGCCTGGATGGATCTCAAGATCGAGACGAGCATGTCGCGCTCTCTTCCGCCGTGAATATTGATGTGATGTCGATATTCGACGGATGTGAGCGTCGTTTTATTCTAATTTAAGCGCATCACTCATTTGAGTAATGCTGCGTTGAAAATCGATTCGGCTGCGGATACGCTTCCGCTGTGGCCGGGACGGGGAGCGGGCACAGCAGGAGCAGGCGCATCAGCTCGGCCTGCCGGTTGGTGCCGGTCTTCTCGAACAGGCGGCGCAGATGTGCGCGCGCCGTGTGCAGGGTGATCCGGCGCCGGGCCGCGCTCGCCGCGAGGTCGTGCCCGGCCAGGATGTCGGTGGCGAGCGCCGCCTCGGCCGGCGTGAAGCCGAACAGGTCCTGCAGCACCCCCGGGTCCGGCAGCGGGGCGGCGGCGGGGTCGATGACGCGCAGCAGCACCCCGTTGCCGGGGATCGGGCAGGCGGCGATCAGCAGCGTGCCGCCCTCCCCGGCCAGGCGA